>JBAPVZ010000543.1:0-2666 GCA_049283435.1 Candidatus Dormiibacterota bacterium | reverse complement strand
GTTGCCGATGCGAGTGGTGATGTCGCCGATCGCTTGCTCCACAGCCATGAGTCGGCAACTGAAACCGGCTCCGGGCATGATTCTGTTCCACGACGCGGCCTCCCTCAGCTCGACTGATGGATCAACCAGAGTCCGAAGAGGGCGAACGCGGCGCCGAGGCCGTAGCCGATCAGGGAACGTCGGAGCACCGTTCCCCCCTCTGGCCACAGGATGTTGAGAATGGCCTTCCCGATCAGCAGGCCACCCCCGAAGACGACGACGCTCGGTCGATGCGCGAGCACTCCGAAGAGCAGCACGGAGGCGAACAGCACCACCTCGCCAAGCTGGACGAGCGTGTAGAGCCGCACCCCCGGTTCTTCAGCGGCCGGGCGCGTGCGTGGCCAGGCGACTGCCGCCGGCGTAGCGGGCCGCCTCTCCGAGTTCGGCTTCGATCTCGAGCAGCCGGTTGTACTTCGCCACCCGCTCCGAGCGGGCGGGAGCGCCGGTCTTTATCATGCCGGCGCCGGTCGCGACGACGAGGTCGGCGATCGTCGTGTCCTCCGTCTCGCCGGAGCGGTGGGAGATGACCGAGCTGTATCCGTGCCTCCGCGCGAGCTCGATGGCGGCGAACGTCTCGGACAGCGTCCCGATCTGGTTGACCTTGATCAGAATGGAGGTGCCGGTGCGGGTGTCGATGCCTCGCTGCAGCCGCGTCACGTTGGTGACGAAGATGTCGTCGCCGACGAGCTGCACCCGGTCGCCGAGGCGAGCGGTCAGGCGCGCCCACCCGTCCCAGTCGTCCTCGGCGAGGCCGTCCTCGATGGAGACGATCGGGTAGCGGTCGGCCCAGCCGGCGTAGAGCTCGATCAGCTCGTCGGCCGACAGCCTGCGCCCCTCGCCGGCGAGGTGGTAGGAACCGTCCTCGAAGAACTCGCTCGCGGCGGGATCGATCGCGATCGCGACGTCCTTTCCCGGCGCGTAGCCCGCCTTTTCGATCGCGGCCACGACCGCCTGCAGCGCCGCTTCGTTGGAGTCGAGCTGCGGAGCGAAGCCGCCCTCGTCGCCGACGCCGGTCGCGAGTCCCCGACCCTTCAGCACCGTGTGGAGTGCGTGGTAGGTCTCGGCCACCGCCCGCATCGCCTCGGCGAACGTCGGCAGCCCGACCGGCGCGACCATGAACTCCTGAATGTCGACGTTGTTGTCGGCGTGCGCGCCGCCGTTGAGGATGTTCGCGAGCGGCAGCGGGAGCAGGGTCGCCATGGTGCCGCCGAGGTAGCGATAGAGCGGGAGCTCCAGCGCCTGGGCCGCGGCCTGGGCGACGGCAAGTGAGACGCCGAGAATCGCGTTCGCGCCCAGTCTGGTCTTCTGCTCCGTGCCGTCGAGCTCGATGAGCGTCTGGTCGATGCCGCGCTGGTCCAGCGCGTCGGCATGCTCGAGCGCTTCGGCGATCTCGCCTTCCACGTTGGCGACGGCCTGGCGGACGCCCTTGCCGCCGTAGCGCCCGGGATCGCCGTCGCGTAGCTCGACCGCCTCGTGGACGCCGGTCGAGGCACCCGAGGGGACGGTCGCGGTGCCGCCGCCCATCGGCGTGTTGACACTGACGCGGACGGTCGGGTTACCGCGGGAGTCGAGCACTTCGAGGGCGCGTATGTCTTCGATCGGAATCATCGACGCCAGTGTAGTGAGGTCTCGGCGAATGCTCGCGCGCGCCGAAAGGTGCACGCCGGACGAGGAACCACCGCGGGGCCGCCACCCCACCCCACGCCGCGCAGAACGCCCCCGCGCCGGGCCGCAGAACGCCCCCCGCGGCGGCCGGCCGAATCATCCGGTCGGCGTGACCGAGAACCCATAACTGAGCAGCGCCTCGGCGTCGGCGATGTCGGTCGGTGATCCCAGGACGATCGCGATCAGGCTCCGCGGTCCGCGGGTCGCGGTCGCGGCGAGGCAGTACCCCGCGTCGTCCGTGTAGCCCGTCTTGAGCCCGGTTGCTCCCGGGAAATCGTGAAGGACCGGACCGACCACCGTGTGCAGGTCGTACGCCTTGTGCGTCGCCGTCTGCGGCAGTTGGATCTCCTTCTGTGACGTGATCTGCTCGAGGGAGGGTTGGTCGCTCTCGACGTGCCAGGCGGTCACCGCGAGGTCATAGGCGGTCGAGTACTCGTCGGGATCGTCGAGCCCGGTCGGGTTCGAGAACAAGGTGTCACGCAGGCCCCAGGAGCGGACGAGCAGGTTCATGTCGCGGATGAAGTCGGGCCGCGGCATGATCGCCTGCGCGAGCGTCTCCGCCGCGTCGTTCGCCGACAGCAGGAAGACACCGTCCAGCAGCTCGCCGACGCTCAGCTGCTCGCCGGCGGTGAGGCCCATCTCGGTCGCATCCGACTCCAGATGCGTCGCCGCCGCCGGAACGGTGAGCTCGGTCGTGAGGGTCGCGTGCTGGAGCGCGACGAGCACCGTCACCAGCTTCGCGAGGCTCGCGGTCGGCAACTCCTGGTTCTGCTTGCTCTCGTACATCACCTGCCTGGTCGCGACGTCGACCAGGATCGCGGCGTGTCCCGGTAGCTTCAGCGCCGGCTGCGGGTGCCTGGTGAGCCAGGTCGTACCGAAGAGCGGCGCGCTCGCAGCCGGCACGGGGAGCGGCGGCGGGGTCGGCGACGCCGAGGGGCTCGGCGTCAGGGCCGGCGTTGCCG
>JBAPVZ010000542.1:0-1786 GCA_049283435.1 Candidatus Dormiibacterota bacterium | reverse complement strand
GACGGTGTGCGAGGAGTGCGAGGGCAAACGGTTCCAGGCCAGCGTGCTGGAGTACAAACTCGGCGGCCGGGACATCAGCGAGGTGCTCGCGATGTCGGTGACCGAAGCGGGGGAGTTCTTCGGCAGTGGCGCGGCGAGCACCCCCGCCGCGCACGCCATTCTCGACTGGCTCGCCGACGTCGGGCTCGGCTACCTCACGATCGGCCAGCCGCTCACCACGCTGTCCGGCGGCGAGCGGCAGCGGCTCAAGCTGGCCACCCACATGGCCGAGAAGGGCGGCATCTACGTCCTCGACGAGCCGACCTCCGGCCTCCACCTCGCGGACGTCGAGCAGCTGCTCGGCCTGCTCGATCGCCTCGTCGACTCCGGCAAGTCGGTCATCGTCATCGAGCACCACCAGGCGGTCATGGCGCATGCCGACTGGATCATCGACCTCGGCCCCGGCGCCGGGCACGACGGTGGCCGGATCGTCTTCGAGGGCACCCCCGCCGACGTCGTCGCCGCCCGCTCCACCCTCACCGGCGAGCACCTCGCAGCGTACGTCGGCGGGTGACCGCCGCCCTCGCCGCCGCGGCGATGACGAGGCGCGCTCGCGAGCGAGCCGGGCCGCGTCGCCGAGGACCATATCCGACCGAGCCGCGTGCTGAGCAGGATTGGAGAAGCGCGCGGGGCGCCGGTTCCCTAGCGTTGGGGGCATGAATCTCACGCTTTCCCACTGCTTCGTCCAGGTCCATGACGCCGACCTCGCACTCGCCTTCTACCGCGACGCACTCGGCCTCGAGCTGCGCCAAGACGTCGCCAACGAAGGCTTCCGCTGGGTCACCGTCGGCGCCGCCTCCCAGCCCGGCGTCGCGATCGTCATCACGACCTACCTGTGCGGCAGCCCGGCCGACGGCGACGCGCTCGCGGCGCTCGTCGCCAAAGGCGCCCTCAACGGCGTCCACTTCCGCACCGACGACCTCGACGCCACCTTCGAGAAGGTGCGCGCCTCGGGCGCCGAGATCGTGCAGGAGCCGACCGAACAGCCGTGGGGGACGCGAGACTGTGCCGTGCGTGACCCGTCCGGCAACCTGGTGCGCATCGACCAGCCACCCGCCGCCTCGTCGTGACGTGGCCGGCGAAAGACACTTCCAGCCCACGACGATCGGAGATGGTGGAGGCGGCGGGAGTCGAACCCGCGTCCGAAGCAGCGTCCCCCGAGACTTCTACGAGCGTAGCCACCGATTTGCTCTCGCCGTGCGGCTCCCGGCGGCAGGATCCGTCACAGCCAGCTCTAGTACGTTCTCGCCAGCGTCGGGCTAGAGCAGCCTTCGGCGGGCCAGCCGGCATTTTGTAATACCGCAACCCCCGATCCGCCGGCTGGATCGGAGGGCGGCACCCGGGAGCTTTTGTCCCGGGACCCGCTCTCGACTACTTACGCAGCGAGGGCGAGCTGAGGCTTGTTGTTGGCATTTGTGTGCCTTTGCGCTGTAACGCTCACGCCTTCGGCTCGCTATCCCGAAGCCCACCTGCCCCGTCGAGACCGGAACGCCCCCATCTCGCGGCACGTGTGCCTTTCACATCGGATCATACCCGCGCGACGCGGGGGCGAACCGCGGCATCCTCGTGTTCGACAAGAGTCGATCTCGCAGCAGCCAGATTTGCAGGAGCAGGCACATGGACCTCCAACTGACCGGCAAGCGGGCGATCGTCACCGGCGGCAGCCGCGGCATCGGCCTTGCTGTCGCGGACGCGCTCGCGCGCGAGGGCGCCGCGGTTGCACTCGTCGCGCGGAATCGACCTGCGC
>JBAPVZ010000541.1:0-3514 GCA_049283435.1 Candidatus Dormiibacterota bacterium | reverse complement strand
GGGCCGGTCGGGCGTCGATTCGGCTCGGTCGAGGTCCGCCGGGGTGATCGCCTCACGCATCGTGATGTCCTCGAACCATCCGCATCGAGGATCGCCAGGCGGGCGGTCGAACCGGCTCACGTAGGGCTTGATGTCGATGACCGGGGTGCCATCGACAACGTCGACGCCGGCGAAGCGGATGGTGCTGCCGGTCACCGTGAGCAGCTGGATGAGGCTGAGCCCGATGGGGTTCACCCGGCGTGGGCCGCGAGTGGCGAAGATGCCGATCGCGCGTTGCTGAGGCCGCAGGAGGAACGGCACCTGTCGCAACGGCGCCGGAGCCCGGGTCGCGGATCCTGGCGGATGAAGCCAGGTGAGCAGCCATGCGTAGTCGAAGCCGTCCAGGCCGTCCAGGCCCTCTCGGTACTGGGGGTCGACCTCAATCGTGCCGTGCTCAGCTCGATTGAGCGCCGCCTGAATCGGCGTTGTCTCGGTGGTCGTGTGGTGGCAGCGGACCACCCCGATGACGGTGGGCGGGTTCGTCGGTTCCATCGTGAGGCGATACTGACAGGAAGGTCGGCTGAGCTGATCCACTGAGGGGGAGGCCCGCGAGATTCGGATGTTACATTGTGACTACTGAATCGGGATTCGCGGGCAGGACGCGTCGATCGGGCAGAACGCGTCGATGGGGATGGAGGGGTCAGCGGTGCGGAGACGAACGACACTTGGGGCGGCGGTTACGCGCCGGCTCTGGATCGCAGCCTTGACGGCCGGGGCTGTTGTCGGCTCGCTGGCCGGCGCCGTCCCCGCCTCCGCCCACCCGCTTCCGACCCCGCCGGCAGTCTCGGTCGACGGTCGGGTGAAAGTCCCCTCGAACTACACGACGGCGCAGCTGGCAGCTCTCCCCCAGACGACGGTCACCGTCAGGGAGGGCGGCGCGGCAGTGACCGACACCGGCGTGCTCCTCGAGACGCTGGTCACCGACGCCGCGCCGGCCTATCCGTCCAGCCTCCTCAACGCCAAGAACGAGTTGCTGCGCGTCACCGCGACGGTTCGAGGCGCCGGCGGCCAGGGGGTCACCTTTGCTGTGGGCGAGCTCGACGCCAACTTCGGCAACCACCCGGCGCTCATTGCCTTGTCGCGCGATGGCAGGAGGATCGCGGGCAGGCCCGAGCTGGTCGTCCCCGGCGACCGGTTCCCGGCGCGATTCGTGCCACAGGTGTCCGAGGTGACGGTCGGGATCGCGACCGCCTCCGCCACCAACACGACTCCCTCGCCCGGCAGCCCGGTCGTGGTGATGGACGGCAGCCGCACGGTGACCCTCAGCGCCGCCGTGCTGGCCCGACTGCCCTCGGAGACGCTTGCGGTGTCCTTCGCCGGGCCGGGCGGGGAACAGACCCATACCGAGGTCGGGCCTCCGCTGTGGGAGGTGCTGACCGTCGCCGGAGTGTCGCCCGGCCCCAACCGGTGGGTGGCGGCGGTCGGGTCGGATAGCTACGTGGCGACGGTGACCCCGGCCGAGCAGTTCGTCGGTGGCCGTCCCCTGCAGCTCTCGCTCGTCGAAGACGGGGTCGCCCTGGCCCAGCCTCGCCTCGTCGCCGACGGTGACGTCAAGGGGGGCCGCGACGTGTCGGACGTCGTCGACCTCTACACCGGCACCGGACCCGCCCGCTGAGGACAGCTCGACTCAGCGGCGCCATGGACGTCAGGGCTTGGTCGTCGACGTCCCCTCGGGGCCTTCGGAGACGACCGTGGCCCCCTCCTTGTGCCAGGGGGCGGTCACTCCCGTGCGCCTCGTCAGCTGATCGTCGATCGTCTGCTGCAGGTGCGCCCGGCGCTCCTGGCCGCTGACCGGATCGAGGAAATAGGCGAGCGCGGCACCGAGGCCGACGGCCACGACCGTTCTGCGCAGACTCATGCGCAAACTGTAGTGCCCCAGCACGGAGATTCGTCGATCTGACACGCCGATTGTCGATTTCACCGGGCTGTCCTCGACGGTTGAGTACGGGCACGCCGCGGTGCCCGTCTCGTGGCCCGGACCCGATGAGGTCTACCGAACGTCCGCGCACCCGAGCGGATGTACCGAGGAGTGAGACGCGATGGGAATGGTGATTCTGCAGATGGGCGTGTCGTTGGACGGATTCGTGGCCCGACCGCAGGGTGAGCTCGATTGGCTCCTGCCGGCAGAGCACGAGGACGTGACGGCCTGGAAACTGGCATCGCTGCGCCAGGTCGGCACCCACATCATGGGGCGGGTGACGTACGAGGGGATGGCCGCGCACTGGCCATCCGCGACGGACGACTACGCCGCTCCGATGAACGAGCTGCCGAAGGTCGTGTTCTCGTCGACGCTGCAGAAGGCCGAGTGGGCTCAGACATCCATCGCACGTGGTGACCTGGGCCAGGAGATCGCTGCCCTGAAGCGCCAGCCGGGTGGTCACATCATGGCCCACGGTGGCGCCACGTTCGTCCAGGCGCTCTCTCGGCTGGGCCTGGTCGACGAGTACCGCCTGGTGATCCGGGCGGTGGCGCTCGGCGATGGCCTGCCCCTGTTCCACGACCTGCCCGCGCCCCTGGCCCTCTCCCTGGTGGACGCCAGCACCTATCCGGACGGCACGGCCATTCACGTCTACCGGCCGGCGACGCGCTCGGGAGGGTGACGGGAGGCGAGCCCCGCCGGCGATGCCGTTCCATCGCGGGCGGGGCGGCCGGCGCCCAGTAGCCTCTCCCAAGCAGATGGAGCGAGGCTGGCGACCGGCGGCGCGGTGGGGCGGGTTCGTCGCCCGTCGTCGCTGGATCTTTCTTGGCCTCTGGGTGGCCGCCGTCGTGACCTTGGGCGCGCTCGCGACGACGACGTCGCAGCATCTCTCGCCGTCCGGGTTCGAGACCGACACTCCGGCGTCGAACACGGCCGACGTCGTGGCACGCGAGTTCCCGCAGCGCCGTTCGCCGGTCGTGCTCGTCACCTTCACTTCCGCGAGCGAGCCGATCACCGATCCGGCCTACGAGCAGCAGGTCGCGGCGTGGCGCGCCGACCTGCAGCGGCTCATCTCGCAGCGACATGCCGACCTCCACCTGCAGACGGTGCCGGGCAAGGATGGCCGCACCGTTGCACTCACGATCGTCTCCAACCAGAACGCGGCCGGCTTCGTCACGCTGTCGAAGCAGGTCGAGGCGCTGCGTCATCCCGGTCCCGCGACCGTCGAGGTCGGCGGATTCGGACCGGTCTACTACGACTTCGTCACCGACTCCGAGCAGGGCGTGGAATCTTCCGAGCGCCTCTCGCTGACGATCGCGCTCGTGCTGCTGCTGCTCGTCTTCGGGGGCGTCGTCGCCGGGCTGCTGCCGGTGCTGACCGGCTTGGCGACCGTGAGTGTCGCCGTCGGGCTGATCGGGCTCGTCGCCCGCGTGCACGAGGTGTCCATCTTCTCGCTCAACGTGAGCACGATCCTCGGCATCGGGCTCGGCATCGACTATTCACTGCTCGTCGTGAACCGGTTCCGCGAGGAGTTGCGAGCCGGCGCGGAGGTCGACG
>JBAPVZ010000540.1:0-1712 GCA_049283435.1 Candidatus Dormiibacterota bacterium | reverse complement strand
CTCCCTGCGTCGCGAGGTAGGCGACGAAGAGCCGCGCCGTACGGCCGTACTCCTCGACCGTGTGGGGACTCTTGCCCTGGGCGCGCAGCGACCGCTGGAAGCGTCCGACCTCGGCCTCCAGGGAAGTGCCCACGCAGATGATTATGCGCTGTGCGCACGCTGTGCTGCTATGCTTAGCCTCGTTTTGAACTCGAACCGCCAACTTCAGCACAACGGATAATCGCGGCATGTCCGATCTCCTCAATGCAGCGCAGCAGATCGCCGAGCAGACGGTCGCCGACCGCCGAGCGATCCACCGGAACCCCGAGCTCGCCTATCAGGAACGGGCGACCGCGGCGCTCGTCGTCGACCGGCTGGGTGCGCTCGGGGTGCCGCTGCGGACCGGCGTCGGTGGCACCGGCGTCGTCGGGCTGATCGAGGGAGCGCGGCCGGGCCCGACCGTCCTGCTGCGCGCGGACATGGACGCGCTGCCGATCGAGGAGGCATCCGGCCACGAATTCCAGTCGCAGAATCCGGGCGTCATGCATGCGTGCGGGCACGACGCCCACACCGCGATTCTGCTCAGCGCGGCCCGGCTGTTGTGGGAGCGGCGGCCGGGGCTCACCGGCAACGTCAAGCTGATGTTCCAGCCCGCCGAGGAAGGCGGCGCGGGTGCCGTCCGCATGATCGAGGACGGAGTGCTCGAGAACCCGACGGTCGACGGCGCTTTCATGCTCCACGTCGCGCACGCCCACTACGCCGGCACCGTCGCGACCGCGCCGGGGCCGGTGCTGGCCGGCGCGGACGGCTTCACGATCACGATCGAGGGGCAGGGCGGGCATGCGTCGCGCCCGCAGTTCGCGATCGATCCGATCGTGATCGCAGCACAAATCGTCACCGCGCTGCAGACGCTCGTCAGCCGGGAGACGGCGCCTTACGAGACAGCCGTCCTCACGCTGGGCTCCCTGCGAGCGGGGACCGCGGCCAACGTGATTCCCGATCAGGCGGTGCTGAAGGGAACGATCCGCGCCTTCGACGACGAGCTGATGAACCGTCTCGAGCGGCGGCTGCAGGAGGTCGTCACCGGCATCGCGTCCGCGATGCGCGCGACGGCACGGGTCGAGTTCGAGATGCGCTACCCACCGACCGTCAACGATGCCGCGATGGCGGAGCTGCTCGCCGGTGCGGCTCGGCGCGTCCTCGGTGCCAACGCGGTGCTGGACGGCGAGCCGAACTTCGCCGCCGAAGACTTTTCCTTCGTCCTCCAACGCGTGCCGGGGGCGACGTTGAGCCTCGGTGTGCGCCATCAGGACTGGGACGAGCCGAGACCCGTGCATACGCCGCGGTTCGACCTCGACGAGTCGTCGCTGCCCCTTGGCGTCGCATGCATGACCTCGGTCGCGCTCGAGTTTCTCGGCGCGTAACCGGGAGAGCGGCGGAGCTGCCCCTTGGCGTCGCGTGCATGACCTCGGTCGCGCTCGAGTTTCTCGGCGCGTAACCGCGAGAGCGGCGGAGCTGCCTCAGGGACCGTCCTTGGTGAGTCGCCGCCAGCGGTGGCGGGCGACGGTGCCGTAGAGGACACCGTCGGGCCGGATGACCTCGGCCTGGCCCTTGGCGTTCTCGCGCACCACGAAGCCACCTTCGTGGTGGTTCCAGTGATGTCGGCCGCAGACCAGTCCCAGGTTCTCCTCGTCGGTGGGACCACCGGCGGCCCAGGGGCGGAAGTGGTGTGA
>JBAPVZ010000539.1:0-3237 GCA_049283435.1 Candidatus Dormiibacterota bacterium | reverse complement strand
GCGCCTGGTTGCGCAGCGCCTGGAACTGGCTGTCGACGTGGTTCGCGTTGACGAGCCAGGCGCGGAGGTCGGCGTGGCCGAGCGCAGTGGGATCGTCCCGCATGAGCTCGACGAAGCGCGCGCCAAGTGCCGCTCGGGTGTTGGAAGTGGGAGGTTCAGCAATCATCGAACACCAGTTCCATTTTATCGCCTTGCCGAACTTTTCTCAACCCTTTACACGATTCATCGGAGGCCTGATTTCGGACGATATTTGGGCTTCGATTCGCCTCATGTCACATCTCGCGGCGATACCCCGTCCAACCGCAGATCGACCAATGCAGCCCGCGCCGCGCCTCCCGATGCCTAGCCACCCCGCTCGAAATCGCATCGTTCTCGGTCGAATGCCCGAGTCGCGAAACCTCCTCGACCGCCTACCGTGATTTCGTGATGGAGGAGGGGGTGCATGGCGACATCGGCGTCGCCTGAACCGGTGAGGCCGGGGTTGCGACCCGGCGACAACCTGCCCTGGACGCCGGCCCTCGTCCTGCTGATGGCGGGGCTGATGGTGTCGCTGCTCGTCGCGGCGATGGATTCGACCGTCGTCGGGACGGCGCTGCCGACGATCGCCCGCGAGCTCGGCGGCTTCTCGCTCTACTCCTGGGTCTTCACCGGCTACCTGCTGACGAGCACGACCTCGGTGCCGCTGTGGGGGCGCCTCGCCGACATCGTCGGCCGGCGCACGATCCTGCTGCTCGGCCTGGCGGTGTTCGTCGGCGGCTCGGTGCTGTGCGGCCTGTCGCCGAGCATGCCCTTTTTGATCGCGTTCCGGGTGCTGCAGGGGATCGGCGCCGGATGCGTGCAGCCGCTCGTCTTCACGATCGTCGGCGACACGTTCCCGATCGGGCAGCGGGCCCGGCTGCAGGCGTTCTTCAGCGGCATGTGGGCGATCGCCTCGGTCGTCGGCCCGATTCTCGGCGCGGTCTTCGTCTCGACGATCGGCTGGCGCTGGATCTTCGACATCAACCTGCCGATCGGCATCGCGGCGACGGTGATGATCTGGGGCTACCGCGAGCCGAAGCGCCGGACGGCCGACCGCAGCCTCGACCTGGTCGGCGCGCTGCTGCTCACGCTCGCGATCGCGGGCCTGCTGTTGGGACTCGGCGCCGGCAGCGCGACGGCGAAGCCGAACTGGCCGATCGCCGCCGGCGGCGCCGCGCTGATGGTCGTCTTCGTGCTCTACGAGACTCGTGCCCGGGTGCCGGTCGTGCCGCTCGATCTGCTCCGCAATCGCGTCGTCGGGCCGGCGCTCGGCGCCGCCATCATCGCCGGCACGCTGATGTTCGGCGTCACCGCGTACGTCCCGCTCTTCGTGCAGGACGGCCTCGGCCAGTCCCCGTTCGCCGCCGGAGCCGCCGCCGCACCGCTGTCGCTCGGCTGGCCGATCGGCGCCGTCCTGGCGGGCCGGCTGCTGCTCCGTGTCGGGTACGAACGGCTGCTGCTGGCCGGCTCGATCGCGCTCGTCGTCGGCACC
The DNA here is from genome assembly GCA_049283435.1 of Candidatus Dormiibacterota bacterium. Taxonomy (GTDB): domain Bacteria; phylum Chloroflexota; class Dormibacteria; order Dormibacterales; family Dormibacteraceae; genus CAVTSA01. The sequence continues at coordinate 1,727 of JBAPVZ010000539.1, read as the reverse complement.
ACGCTGCTCGCCGGCTTCAGCCGGACGCCGCTCGAGATCGGCGGCTCCGCGGCGGTCATGGGGCTGGGGATGGGGTTGCTGTCGACGCCGGTCCTGATCGTCATCCAGTCGTCGGTCGAACACGATCGGCGGGGCGCCGCGACCGCGCTGAACCAGCTCGCGCGCACGGTCGGCGGGGCAGTCGGCGTCGGCCTGATGGGGATCCTGATCGAGGGCCGGCACACCGCCCTCGCGCTGCAGACCGGCATCGTCGCCGTCTTCTGGGTGATGGTCGCGGTCGCCGCCGCGGCGTTCCTGCTCTGCGGCGGCATCCTGGTCACGAGGCGCCGCCCGGCGAGCGCGTGAAAGGGGAAGCAGCTCCGGTACGCCGCCGGCGCCGCCGCCTTCCTCGCTACCCTGGCCCCCGATGACGCTCTCGCTGCCCACTTCCCCCGACGCCTTCGCGACCGGCGACTGGTCGCAGATTCTCCCCTATTACGAGGAGCTCGCCGACCGTGCGCTCGAGGACATCGCGCACTGGCTGCACGACTGGTCGGCGCTCGAGAAGCTGGTCGGCGAGGCCTACGGGCTCGCGATGGTCGCCTACACGACGGACACGAGCGACGAGGAGAAGGAGCGGCGGCATCTGCGCTGGTCGAGCGAGATCGCGCCGAAGGCGGAGGAGCAGCAGGTCCGGCTCGCCCGCCGGCTCGTCGCGAACGGCTACACCGAACCGGACCTGGAGGTCACGATCCGCGGCTTCCGCAACCAGATCGCGCTGTTCCGCGAGGAGAGCCTGCCGCTGCAGGGCGAGGTCGCGAAGGAGTCGTCGGCCTACCAGCGCGTGACCGGCCAGATGCTCGTCGACTGGGACGGCGAGACGCTGCCGGTGCCGCGCGTGGAGGCGAAGCTGGAGGAGACGGACCGCGCGCTGCGTGAGCGGGCCTACCGGGCGGCGACCGCGCCGTATATCGCCGCGCGCTCGGAGCTCGTCGGCATCTTCGACCGGCTGTACGCGGCGCGCCAGCAGATCGCGCGGCAGGCCGGCTTCGCGAACTTCCGCGACTACCAGCACCGCTCGCTCAACCGCTTCGATTACACGCCCGACGACTGCCTGCGCTGGCACGAGGCGGTGGAGGAGGTGGCCGTCCCCGCGATCGCGCGGATCCGGGAGCGCCGCCGCACCCAGCTCGGTGTCGACCGGCTGCGCCCCTGGGACGTCGCCGTCGACCCGCTCGGCCGGCCACCCCTACGCCCGTTCCAGGAGGCCGGCGAGCTGATCGACGGCGTCGGGAGGATGTTCGCCGGGCTCGATCCCGACCTGGGCCGCAACTTCGCGGCGCTTGCCGAAGGGCGACTGCTCGACCTGGACAGCCGCCCCGGCAAGGCCCCGGGCGGCTACTGCCTGAACCTGCCCGAGCGCGGCAGCGCCTTCATCTTCATGAACGCGGCCGGCACGCAGCAGGACGTCTTCACGCTGCTGCACGAGTCGGGCCACTCGTTCCACGCGTTCGCGGGGGCGCACCTGCCGCTCTACTGGGAGGGCGAGTGCGGCTCCGAGATCGCCGAGGTCGCGTCGATGTCGATGGAGCTGCTGGCGGGTCCGCGGCTGGGCGCGGCGGACGGCGGCTTCTACGAGGACGAGGCGTCGGTTCGGCGGGCGCGGGCCGAGAACCTGTCCTCAGTCATCCTGGGGCTCGCCCACATCGCATCCATCGACGCCTTCCAGCACTGGATCTATACCGATC
>JBAPVZ010000538.1:0-10317 GCA_049283435.1 Candidatus Dormiibacterota bacterium | reverse complement strand
GTCCACGAATGGCCGCTGGAGGTCGACTCACCCGTCTCCGGAACGCCCTCGGACCGAACGTCGTCAGGTCCGGACCGAACGTCGTCAGCTGCCGGCGGAGCCTGGTTCGCCGGCGGCTCGGCGGGTGGCCACGCCGGGGGCGGCTCGGACGGCTCGGGTGGCGGCCAGGCGGCGGACGCGTCGCCGGCGCCCGGTCCCTCGCGGGGGGTCGCGGGCGGGTCCGGCCGGTTCTCGTCGCTCACCTAGCTCATCTCCTGCATGCGCTGCCGGCCCCAGCCTACACACCCGGCCCGGCCCCGGTTGACGGCGCGCGACGGCGGACGGCGCGACGCGCGGCCGAGGTCAATCGCGAAGCAGGGCCCGGGCGATGACGACCCGCTGGATCTGATTCGTGCCTTCGTAGATCTGCGTGATCTTCGCGTCGCGCATCATGCGCTCCACCGGGTAGTCCTGGACGTACCCGTACCCACCGAAGATCTGCACGGCGTCCGTCGTCACCCGCATCGCGGCGTCGGAGGCGAACAGCTTCGCCATCGCCGCGTACTTCGTGAGATCGGGCGCCTGCTCGTCGACCTTCGTCGCCGCCAGGTAGAGCAGCTGGCGGGCGGCCTCGATCTGGGTCGCCATGTCCGCGAACATGAACTGCAGGCCCTGGAACTGCGCGATCGGCTTCCCGAACTGCTGCCGCTCGACGGCGTGGGCCCGAGCCGCGTCGAACGCGCCCTCGGCGATCCCGAGCGCCTGGGCGCCGATGCCGGGCCGCGAGTGGTCGAGGACCCGCAGGGCGATCTTGAAGCCCTCTCCCTCGGCGCCCAGCCGGTTCGCCGCCGGCACGCGGACCTCGTCGAACGCGAGCTGCGCCGTCGGCGAGCCCTTGATACCGAGCTTGTGCTCCAGCTTGACCGTCGTCCAGGGGCTCTGTTCGCGCTCCAGCACGAACGCGGAGATGCCTCGCGAGCCGCCCTCCGGCGAGGTGCGGGCGAAGACGACGAGCGTGTCGGCGAGGTTGCCGTGCGTGATGAAGATCTTGCCGCCCTGGAGGACGTACTCGTCCCCGTAGCGCTTCGCGGTCGTCTTCATGGCGACGGCGTCGCTGCCCGAATCCGGCTCGGAGAGCGCGTAGGCGGCGAGCCGCCCCTCGGCCAGGGGCCCGCAGAACCGCTGCTTCTGCTCCTCGGTGCCGGCGATCAGGATCGGGTAGGAGCCGAGCGCCTGCACGGCGAGAATCAACGACGACGTCGCGCACGCCTTCGCGATCTCCTCGATCCCCATGCAAATCGTCACGCTCCGGCCGCTGATGCCGCCGTAGGCCTCGGGGATCGGGATCGCGAGCACACCGTTCTCGCTGAACAGCGTCTCGATGTCCTTCGGGTACTCCGCCCGCTCGTCGATCTCGGCCGCGCGCGGTCGTACGCGGTCCTCGACGAGCTCTCGGATCGTCGCCCGGATCGCCAGCTGCTCGTCATCGAAAGCGAAGTCCATGATCGCCCGAATTATGCGGCTCGGCGGCTCACCCCGAGCGACCCCAGTTGAATCCCGAGCAGCGCCCAGAAGGCGAGCGCCTGGTCGTTCTTGAAGTACGGCACATCGACCATGCCGTGCACGACGAAGACGACGGCGAGGCCGAGCAGGCCGAGCGACATGGCACGCGTCCACGGTCGATCGACTGCGCGCAGACCGCGGATCGCGCCGCGCACGATCTGCACCCCGAGCGAGACGATCGCGGCGAGGCCGAGCAGCCCGGTCTCGGTCCAGAAGTCCAGGAAGAGGTTGTGCGGATAGATCAGGTCCTCGCCGTAGGACGCGACCTTGTACTGCGCGACCGTCTGCTGGAAGCCGTCGAGGCCGGCGCCGAACAGCGGCTTGTGGCGCAACATCGTCAGCGTCGACTCCCAGAGTGAGATGCGACTCCCGATCGTGTTCAGCGGGCCGGGATGGAACTCGACCAGCACGCGATCGCGGACGCGCTTGGAGAGCGCGAACGCGCCCCCGCCGACGACGACGACGACGCCGATCAGCCACCAGCGAAGCCGCGTCGAGGCGGCGACGAAGATGACGAGCACGACGAGCGTCACCCAACCGGCGCGCGAGAAGCTGAGCACGATCGCCAGCGCCCCGACGACGCTGAAGATCGCGCCGCCGAGGCGCTCCCAGCGGTCGTCGCTGAAGCGCACGATCGCCAGCGAGAACGCGAGCAGGGGCTCCAGGTAGAGCGGGATCGCGTTCGCCGTCTGGTAGAGCGTGACGGGCGGCGTCACCCAGTTGAAGCCGTGGGCCACGATCGCGTGCAGGGTGTTGACGATGTTCGCGATCGCGACGATGGAGCCGGCGACGCCGAGCCCGAGCACCAGGATGCGCGCATGCCCGCGGCGCGCCGCGATCGCGCCGCACAGCAGACCGGCCGCTGCCGGCTCGACGAAGTAGGCGCGCCACGTGCCGAGCGCGTGCAGGCGGTTCGGCGTCACGACCACCCCGATCGTCGCCGCGATCAGGAGCAGCGCGCCCGGCAGCAGGTACGGATTCCGCCAGGGGACCTCCCGCCAGTAGACGGCGAAGCCGGCGACGAGCGCGATCACCAGCACGACCTCGAGGGCGGTGGTCGGGATCGGGCCGATCTTGGGCCGCAGCACATACGCCGGGCTGGCTGCCAGCGCGATGCCCATCAGCGCCGTCGCGAGGAGCCGGGGCAGGTTGGCGCGAAGCGCCGGGGAGCGGCCGGTGTCGCGCCGCGCCGCGGGGTCAGTCGAGGACATGCCGGGCGATCACCATGCGCTGAATCTGATTCGACCCCTCGTAGATCTGCAGCGCTTTCGCGTCGCGGAAGTGCCGCTCGAACGGGAAATCCTGCAGGTAGCCGTACCCTCCCGCCAGCTGCACGGCGTCGATCGCGATCTCCATCGCGGTGTCGGTGCAGAAGAGCTTGGCGATCGAGGCTTCGCGGGTGAACGGGACGCCCCGGGTGCAGAGCACCGCGGCCTGGTAGGCGAGCTGGCGCGCAGCGGTCAATCGCGTCGCCCCATCCGCGAGGATCCACTGGACTCCCTGGTTCTCGGCGACCGCGCGCCCGAACTGAGAACGCTCCCGCACATACCGGAGCGCCTCGTCCAGGGCCGCGCCGGCGATCCCGAGGGCCTGCCCCGAGATGCCGATGCGGCCGGCGTCGAGCGCCCGCATCGCGACCGTGAACCCCTTGCCTTCCTCGTGCAGCATGGCCGATGCCGGCACGACGACGTCCTCCAGCACCAGCTCGCCGGTCGGTGACCCGTTGAGCCCCATCTTGCGGAAGACCTGGCCGACCCGGAGCCCGGCCGCGTCGCCGGGGACCAGGAACGCGCTGATGCCGGCTGCGTTCCCCCGCCGCGGGGCCTCGACGCCGGCCGCGCTTCCCGTGCGTTGATTCGGCGCCGTGCGCGCGAAGACGACATAGAGTCCCGCCTCACCCGCGTTCGTGATGAACGTCTTGGTGCCGTTCAGCACCCACTCGGCTCCGTGCCGCTCCGCTCTCGTCTGGAGCGCCGCGGCATCCGAGCCGGAGCCCGGCTCGCTGAGGCCGAACGCGCCCAGCAGCTCACCCGAGGCGAGGCGCGGCAGCCAGGCCCGGCGCTGCTCGTCGGTGCCGAACAGCAGGATCGGCTCGGTGCCGACCGAGCTGTGCACGTCGATGATGACGGCGCAGCTCGCGCAGGCGCGCGCCAACTCCTCGATGCAGATCGCGAACGCGAGATGATCGAGCCCCGCGCCGCCGTACGCTTCCGGCACTAGCACGCCGAGCAGGTCGAGGCGGCTGGCTTCGGCGATCACCTCCTTGGGGAAGCGGTGCTCGCGATCGATCGCCGCGGCGACCGGCCGGACTACCGCATCGGCGAACTCCCGCACCGTCTCTCGTAGCGCGCGATGCTCCGGGGACAGGTTGAGGTCCAAGGCGGACCTACCTTACGGCAGCAGGAGCGTGCGCTCACTGTGCGGGCGGACATCGCGCGGGATATCACTAGAATTGGGCGCGCATGGAGCAGGGACCCCGATATCTCGAAGGCACGACGGTGGGCAGCGGCCGTGACATCATTGGCGTCCGCCGGGACCGGATCGCCGAGATCATCGAACGGGGTCGCGAGCTGATCACGCTGGCGAAGAGTCGCAAGCTGCTGCCGGAGACGATCACCGGCGTCACGGCGGCGCTCCTGGTCACGATCGCCGGCTTTGGCGAGCCGCTGACCGAGGGCCAGTGGCGCGAGCTGGGTGGCGTCGTCGGCGGCATCATGCGGGATCCGAGCTACGCCGACCTCGCCCGACTCCGCGGGCTCATCCCGCAGGATCAGTTCCACATGGTCTCGCGGAACCCCGGCTACACGCGCTTCATGCGCCGGCGCGAGGATGGGCGCTGGGAGTGCGAGCTGTCGGCAGGCTTCGAAGAGCCGGCCGAGGAGGACTGAGGGGTCTCGCCGGCCCTCCGGCGGACGGTTCGCGGTTGGGGAGGCCGGCGCCGGGAATCCTACAATTGCGCTGCATCATGGGTCAGGCCCTGTTCGGTGGCGGCCGGCCGGTGAGCCGGTGCGATGAGCGTGCCGATGCCAGGGGCCCTTCCCTGACGCTCTGGTTCGGCGGCTGACATGGCAACCCCACCGCCCCCTCAACGCCCGTCGATGCCGCCAGGCCCGTCCATGCCGCCAGGCCCGTCGATGCCGCCAGGCCCGTCGATGCCGCCAGGCCCGTCGATGCCAGGGCCCTCGATGCCGCCGCCGGTCCCGCCCCGACCGGGTCTTGGCGAGTGGCCGGTGTCGGGTCCGCAGCCGCCCGAGCTGCGCTCTCCGCGGTGGCGGCAGGCACCGCCGGCGCCGCCCCCTCGCTGGACCAGCCCGGCGCCGGTCGTCCGACCGACGCATCCGCTGGCGACCCTGGCGTTCATTTTCGGTCTGCTCGGGCTGGTGCTGTTCTGGGTTCCGGTCGTCGGCCTCGGCCTGGCCCTGCTCGGATTCGTGTTCGGGTGGTCGGTGTCCCGGACGCTCCGCGCCACCTCCGGCATCGGCGGACGGTCCCTGGCAACCGCGGGGTGGATTCTCAGCCTGGTCGGGGGGCCGCTCGGGCTGGTCGGGACCGCGATCATCGTGACCGTGGTCGGCTTCCGATTCTTCTCTGGCTTGACCGGCTGACGCGCGGCGACTCCAGCGCCTCGGGCGTGCGTTGTGAGAGGCGTTATCCCATGGTGTTCATCGTTGACCTTGCGTGCGCCGGTGCGCTCGACCAGTCCCGCCACGAGTCGAGGATTGGCTCAGTCGTTGAACTCGGAGAAGTGGCAACCGGCGCCGTTCAGCTCACCGATCATGACTGCGCGCGGGGGATTCGATCCGTCACTGCGCGGCCTGGACGAGGTGTGATTGCGCGCCCAGGCGGGTACGACGGCGCGAGTGGTAACATCCCGGCCGCACACCCTGTACGTGGCCTCGAGTGCGGCGCGTCAGCGATCACGAAAGTGCACCCCGGCCATCGTTAGTCAGAGTAGGTAGATGTCAACTCCACCCCCCCCGTACGGCGGCGATCCCAACCATCCCAACAATCCGCCACCGCCCTACGGCGGCGATCCCAACCATCCGTACGGGCAGCAGCAACAGCCACCGCCGCCGCCCTCGTACAACCCGCCGCCCCCGTCCGATCCCTACGGTGGTGGCGGCGGCTACCAGCCGCAGGAGCCGCCTCCCCCGATGTATTCGACGCCGATGGCGCCCTATGGCGCCGCGCCGGCGCCGATGGGCGCGATCTCGCAGAGAAACACGCTCGCGCTGGTCTCCATGATCGTCGGCATCGCCAGCCTCGTCATATGCTGCGCGGGTGTGCCGGCGGGCATCGCGGCGCTGATCATGGGCTTCATCGCCCGCAATCAGATCCAGCAGAGCGGTGGCACACAGGGCGGCGGCGGCTTCGCACTGACCGGCATCATCTGCGGCGGCGCCGCGATCCTCGTCTCGATCATCGCCTACGTCATCTACTTCGTAGAGATCGCGGCTTCCGGGAACCTCAACGGCTAGTCGACGGTCGTGAGAGGGCGGACGGGGTGAGCCCAGCAGGGTTCACCCCGTTTCTCTTGGTGTGCGTGCGGAACGCCGGCGCCGCGGACCGGCGGCCTGGGACGAACCCTGCCTCGCTCAGAGACCGAGTGAGCGGGCGATCAGGATCCGCTGCACCTCGGACGTCCCCTCGCCGATCTCGTTGATCTTCACGTCGCGCCAGTAGCGCGCGACGGGGTAGTCCTCGATGAAGCCGTACCCGCCGTGGATCTGGATCGCCTCGTCGGCGGCCCGGCGCGACACGGCAGACGCCCAGAGCTTCGCCATCGACGCGAGCCTCGTCAGCTCGGTGGGGTCGGTCGAGCGCGCCTCCATGGCCGCGGCGGCGCGATACACGATGAGCCGCGCCAGCTCGACCTCGGTCGCCATGTCGGCGAGCTTGAACTGGATCGCCTGCCGCCGCCCGATCGGCTCGCCGAACGCGATCCGCTCCTTCGCGTACCCGAGCGAGGCGTCGAGGCAGGCCTGGGCGACACCGAGCGACAGCGCGGCGAGCGCGACCCGCCCGCCGGTCAGCGTGCGCAGGAACTGGCGCTGCCCGCCGCCACGCTCGCCGAGGAGGTTGGCCTCCGGCACCCGGCAGTCGTCGAACGCGAGCGGGTGCGTGTCCGACGAGTGCCAGCCGAGCTTGCGATAGCTCGGCTGCACCTCGTAGCCCGGCGCCTGCTGCGGGATCATGAGCGCGCTGATCTCGGGGTGCCGGTCGTCGCGGCCGGTTCCGGTGATCGCGGTGATCGTGACCCCGGCCGAGATCTCGGTCCCCGTGTTCGTGATGAACTGCTTGGCTCCGTTGACGATCCACGCGCCGTCCTCGAGCACTGCTCGCGTGCGCAGCGCCCGGGTGTCGCTGCCCGAGTTCGGCTCGGTCAGGCCGAATGCCCACAGCTTGCGCCCGGCCACCAGCTCGGGCAGCCAGCGCTCCTGCTGCTCGCGATTCCCGAAGTCGTGGATCGGCGCCGTCCCCAGGGACACGCCGGCCTCGAGCGTGACGGCGACGCCGGCGTCCGCCCGGGCCAGCTCTTCGAGGGCCAGGCAGTAGCAGAGGAAGTCGGCGCCGGCACCACCCCACTCCTCGTCGAAGAGCAGTCCGAAGAGGCCGATCTCCCCCATCTGGGTGATGATCTCGAGTGGGAAGCGGTGGTCCCGATCCAGCTCGGCGGCGACCGGGGCGACGACGCGGGTCGCGAAGTCGCGGCACAGCTGCTGGACGCCTGCCTGCTCCTCGGTCAGGTTCCACTCCATGTCAGTTCGGGAGCACGGTGAGCTTCAGCGTCCAGCTGACGGCGAGCGCGCCGACGAGCAGCGCGAGCGCCGGCTTCCAGAGCCACCCCGGGATCGCGAGGTCGCGCCTGCTCAGGAGCCCGATCGCGAGCAGCGGCACCGCGCAGAGCGTCCCGACGAACATCAGCGGCCCGAGCGGGTAGTAGAGGAAGGCGTCACGCCAGTCGCCCCGCCACAGGTAGGCGAACGACCGCGTGCCGCCGCAGAACGGGCACGGATGCCCGGTCAGATAGAGGAACGGGCAGGGCGGCAGCGTCGCGTGGGCGGTGCGCAGGCCCCAGAAGATCTTCGTGTACACGAGCCAGCCGGCGAACCCGGCGAGGAGCATCCAGTTGCGCGTCCTGATCTCCGGCCGCTCGGGCACGACCGGGAGCAGCCGGATCTGCGAGCTCACGCCCCCAGCGTAGTACCGGCGCCGCCGGATCAGAGTGGGATATTGCCGTGACGGCGCGGGGGCTGCGGTCGCTGCTTGCGACGCGCCAGCTCGAGCGAGCGGATCAGCACCGCGCGCGTCTTCGCCGGCTCGATGATGTCGTCCAGGTACCCGCGCTCGGCGGCGATGAACGGGTTCGCGAACTGGGCCGTGTAGTCGGCGACGAGCTCGGCGCGGCGAGCGGCCGGGTCCTTCGCCGCCTCGAGGTCCCGCTTGAAGATCACGCCGACCGCCGCCTCCGGCCCCATCACCGCGACCTCCGCGGTCGGCCACGCGAAGTTGAAGTCGGCGCGGATGTGCTTGCTGTTCATGACGCAGTAGGCGCCGCCATAGGCCTTGCGGGTGACGACGGTGAGCTTGGGGACCGTGGCCTCGCAGAACGCGTAGAGCAGCTTCGCGCCGTGGCGGATGATCCCTCCGTACTCCTGCGCCGTGCCGGGCAGGAAGCCGGGCACGTCCTCGAACACGACGAGCGGAATGTTGAACGCGTCGCAGAAGCGGACGAACCGGCCGCCTTTCACCGACGCGTCGATGTCGAGCGAGCCTGCCATCACCTTCGGCTGGTTGGCGACGACGCCGACCGGATGGCCGTCGAGTCGGGCGAACCCGACGACGAGGTTCATGCCGAAGAACGGCTGGACCTCCAGGAACTCGCCATCGTCCGCGATGCGGAGGATGACGTCCTTGATGTCGTAGGCGACCGATGGCTTGTCCGGCACCAGCGTCGACAGCTCCGGCGACTCGCGCGCGGGATCGTCGGTCGGCGGGCGCCACGGAGGGGCCTCCCCGCTGCTCTGGGGCAGGAACGAGAGCAGGGTCCGCACCTGGTCGAAGCACTCGTCCTCGCGCTGGGCAAGGAAGTGCGCGACGCCCGACGTCTGGTTGTGCACCTCGGCGCCGCCGAGGCTGTCGAACGTCACCTGCTCGCCGGTCGTGACCCGGATCACCTCGGGGCCGGTGATGAACATGTACCCGACCCCGTGGACCATGAACGTGAAGTCGGTCATCGCCGGTGAGTACACGGCGCCGCCGGTGCAGGGACCCAGGACGAGGCTGAGCTGCGGGATGACGCCGCTCGCCTGGACGTTGCGCCAGAAGATCTCGGCGTAGCCGCCGAGCGAGACGACGCCCTCCTGGATGCGGGCGCCGCCCGAGTCGTTGATGCCGATGATCGGCACGCGGTTCTGCAGCGCGAGGTCCATCACCTTGCACACCTTCTCGGCGAAGACCTCGCCGAGCGAACCCCCGAACACGCCGGCGTCGTGGCTGAACAGCATGACGTCGCGGCCGCCGATCTTCGCCATGCCGGTCACCACTCCGTCGCCGGCCGGCCGGCGCCGGCTGAGGCCGAAGTTCTGCGAGCGGTGCCGCATGAAGAGATCGAGCTCCTGGAAGGACCCGGGATCGCAGAGACCCTGGATGCGCTCGCGTGCCGTCAGTTTCCCCTTCGCGTGCTGGCGCCGGAACGCGCCGGCGTCGCCGTGGGCGGCCTCGTACTTCAGCTGCCGGAGCCGATTCGTCGCGTCGACCGGGGGGCGGCGGGCGCCGTCGGCGGCGTCGCGATCAGGCACGATCGGTGTCCCGGCCCGCGCTCCTCTCGTGCACCGCCCGCGAGACGGAGCTGGCGGAGGCTCGTGGAGAAATCAGCCGTGCGCGCATCGGCGCCTCCTTCTGCGAACGTGATCCAGGCACTGTGGCTCTCAAGCGTAGATGACCGCCGTGCGCAGGCTCTGCCGCTCGACGCGCCGCGCTCGCGTCAGCGGGTGGTCGGCACCGGGGCTTCGAGCTCGACGAGCACCCCGCCGACCGACCTCGGGTGGAGGAAGCCGACCCGCGTGCGCCCGTCGCTGCCGACCCGCGGGGTGGCATCGATCGTCTCCAGCCCGTGGTCGCGCGCGTCGGCGAGCGCACTCGCGACGTCGTCGACGGCGTAGCAGACGTGGTGGACGCCCTCGCCGCGCTTGGCCAGGAACTTGCCGACCGGCGAATCGAGCCGCGTCGGCTGCATCAGCTCCACCCGAGCCTCGCCCGAACGCAGCTCGGCCGCCTCCATGCCCTCCGGTTCCGATGTCCAGCGGCGCTCGAGCGTGAAGCCGAGAACATCTCGGTAGCGCACGATCGCCGCCTCCAGGTCGGTGACGGCAAGCCCGAGGTGAGAGATGCTGCGAATCATGCGCGGCTCAGGTTAGGAGCGTGGCGACGGTGCGGTCAGCGACGGCGCCAGGCGGCCGAGTTGATGGTCGCGATCGCGATCCAGACGACGACGATCGTGAGCACCGCGCCCAAAGCCCCCATGTTGCCGGCCAGCGCGGCCAGGATCGCGGTCGCGCCGACACCGCAGCCGAGCGAGACGATCGAGAGCGCGAGCAGCGGCCCAGCGGACCCGGGCCGCCCCTCACCGCCATACGCGTGGGGTGGCGGCTGGGGCAGCGGCGGGGCCGGTGCGGGCGCCGGCACGGTCGACCGCTGCTGCGCGAGCTCGTCGACGCGAGAGGCGATCGAGCGCACCAGCGCCTCCTCGTAGTCCGGCCCGAGCTCGCGCAG
>JBAPVZ010000537.1:0-9328 GCA_049283435.1 Candidatus Dormiibacterota bacterium | reverse complement strand
CGACTGTCGTTCCCCCCCTCTCAACCGCGCGCGTGGACCGGTTCGGGACGCTCGTGATCGAGGTTGGTGACCAGGTCTGAGCAGATGGCAGTCCGAACGATCGACCCCATCACCACCGAGATCATCCGCAGCGCCTTCACGGCAGCGGCCGACGAGATGAACGCGACGCTGATCCGGTCGGCATACACGCCGGTGATTTACGAGATGAAGGATTGCTCGGTCGCGCTGCTCGACGACGAGCACCGGGTGCTCGGGCAATCGGCCGGCCTGCCGATTTTCCTCGGCAACCTCGAGATCTGCACCCGCCTGACCGAGGACATCTATGGCCGCGAGGGGTGGCGCGAAGGTGACGTGTGGATCATGAACGACTCGTACATGACCGGCACGCACCTGAACGATATGACGGTGTTCGGGCCGATCTTCGTCGACGAGAAGCTGTCGGGCTTTGCTGCCAGCCGCGCCCACTGGCTGGACGTCGGCGCCAAGGATCCGGGGGGTCCGATGGACTCGACCGAGATCTTCCAGGAGGGGATCCGGCTCGGGCCGATCAAAGTCGTCGACGGCGGCGTGCAGCGCCCGGACATCACCGACCTGCTCGGTCGCAACAGCCGCTTCTCACACCCCGCGGTCGGCGACCTCGGCGCTCAGATCGCGTGCGTGAGGACCGGCCAGCGAAGGCTCGAGGCGATCGTCGCCAAGTATGGGATGGACACGATCCGAGAGGCGCGCGACGAGATCTTCGCCCAGACGGAACGGCTCGAGCGCGCGGCGGTGAGCTCGATTCCGGACGGTGTCTATCGCGCTGAGGGTGCGCTCGACAACGACGGCGTCGGCGATCAGCCGTGTTGGGTGCGTCTGACGCTCGAGGTGCAGGGGGATCAAATGACGATCGACCTGAGCGACACCGACGATGCGCAGGCGGGCCCCGTCAACTGCGGCGAGGCGCAGGCGATCTCAGCCTGTCGCGTCGCCTACAAGCTCCTGATCAACCCCCACAACCCGCCGAACGGCGGCGCGTTCCGCCCGCTGACGGTCAAGAACCGCCGGGGCTCGATGCTCGCCGCGCAGGCGCCGAGCCCGTGCCAGTGGTACTTCACGCCGCTCGGCCTGCTGATCGACCTGGTGGTCAGGGCGCTCGCCGACGTCGTGCCCGGGCAGGCCGCCGGCGCCAGCTATGGCGACTCGATGGTGATCGGGATCGCCGGCGTCGACCACCGCAACGGTCGCCCGTGGTTCGACCTGGAGCCGACGGTCGGCGGGTGGGGAGCCTGGCAGGGGAGCGACGGGCAGGACGGGCTGATCAACAACGTGAACGGGTCGCTGAAGGACCTCCCGATCGAAGTCCTCGAGACCAAGTACCCGATGCGGATGACGCACTACGGGTTCCGCGCCGACTCGGGGGGCGCGGGGCGTTGGCGCGGAGGCAACGGCATCATCCGGGAGTACACACTGGACGGCGAGCAGGCGGAGTTGTTCCTGTGGTTCGAGCGTTCGGTGACGCCGGCGTGGGGGCTGTTCGGGGGCGGGGAGGCGACGCCTCCAGTGGTGGTGGTGAATCCCGGCCGCAGTGACGAGCGACGGATGCTCAAGACCAGTCGCTACGGACTCCGGCGGGGAGATGTCATCCGCACAATGACTGGCGGGGGTGGCGGCTTCGGGCCGCCCGACGAGCGCGACGCGAGCCTCGTCCGAGCTGACGTCCGCGACCGAAACCTGACCGCGGAGAAGGCGAAACAGGTCTACAGCGTCGACTGCGGGGGCGGAACAGATACCCGGATTGAAAGGGCGTGAATGGGATGATTCGGAAGCGAGCATCGCTATGGCGGTACGCATGTGTGCTGGCAGCGGCGCTGGCCGTGGCCGGCGTTGCGGCCGGCTGCGGGTCGAGCAGCAGTAGCTCGAGCGCATCGGGCAGCGGCGGCAAGAAGAAGGTGACCGGGGTCGCGTTCTTTGGGTTCGCGGCGGCGAACTCGTTCGCGCAGGCGACCTGGTCTGGCATCCAGAGCGTCACCAAGCCGGCCAACATCAACGCCAAGTTCTTCGATCCGAACTTCAGTCCCCAGACACAGGTCTCGCAGATCGAGGACGCGATCACGGCAGGCGGGTACCAGGTGTTTGTGATCCAGGCCAACGACGGGAACTCCGTGGTACCCGCGGTCGAGCGGGCGATCAAGAAGGGGATCACCGTCGTCGGAGAGTTCACCCCAATCGGATCGAACTACGCCTCGATCACGCCGCCGGTGCCTGGTCTGATCTTCGTCGGCGAGGCCCCGGTGGCCAATGGTCATTCGCTCGGCAGGCTCGCGATCGAGGCCTGCGGCAGCGTGAATCCGTGCCAGGTCGCCTACCTGCAGGGCGACACGGCGTTGCCGCTCGACGTCGCGCGAACGAAGGCGGTCCTCGAAACGCTGAAGACGGCCCCCAACGTCAAACTGGTCGCGGATCCTCAGGGTGGGTACACGCAGGCCGATGGCCTCAAGGCAGCTCAGGACGTGCTCTCGGCAAATCCCAACGTGAATGTGATCATGGGTTCCTCGCAAGCGATCGAGGGAGCCGAGCTCGCGGTCAAGAAGGCGGGCAAGCTCGGCAAGATCAAGCTGATCGGGAACGGCGGATCCTGCCAGGCGGTCAAGGGCGTGCTCGACGGCAACTGGTTCGCGAGCTACATCATCGCCGAGCGCTCCTCCGGCGCGAAGGCGGCACAACTGGGTATCTCTGCGGCAGAGGGTCAGTCCGTGCCGCACTCGTTCAATACCGAACAGCTCCAGAATCCGCTCGGCACCAAGAGCGTCATCGAAAAGTCCGGGTTCAAGGCTCAGTACTGCGACTGATGTCGAGCGCGACCGCCAGCGAGCAGGAGGGGCCTGTTGGTGCGTCTCACCTACTCGAGGTCCGCGCCGTCTCGAAGCACTTCGGCGGCGTGCACGCGGTGGTCGACGCCTCGCTGTCGCTGGCGGCAGGCCAGGTCCACGGCCTGGCCGGCGAGAACGGCGCCGGGAAGTCGACGCTCGGGAAGATCATCGCCGGCGCTCTTGCTCCGGATCAGGGCGGGCTGTACGTGGACGGCGCTCCGGTCCGCTTTCGGGCCCCTCGCGATGCGCTGGCAGCGGGAATCGCGGTGATCACCCAGGAGATCGCGCTCGTTCCAAGGGCGACGGTCGAGCAGAACGTGCTGCTGGGGATCGAACCTGCGACGGCGGGGGTGCTACGCCGCGGGCGGTTGCGTCAGCGCTTCAACGAGCTCAACGAGCGCATCGGGCTCAGCCTGTCACCCGGAGCGACGGTGGCATCGCTGCGGGTGGCCGCCCGGCAGACGGTCGAGGTCATGCGCGCGATCGCGCGCGGTGCGCGGCTGATCGTGATGGACGAGCCGACCGCGGCGCTGACCCGGGACGAGGCCGAGCGGCTGATGGGAATCGTCCGCAACCTCGCCGCCGATGGAACCTCGGTGCTGCTGATCTCGCACTACCTCGAGGAGCTGCTGTCGGTCTGCGATGAGATCACCGTGATGCGAGACGGCCGGATCGTGAGGACCAACCAGGCGAGCAGGGAGACTCCGCGCAGCCTCGTCCTGGCGATGATCGGACGGGACCTGGCGCTCGAGTATCCGGCCAAGTCGCCGGCGCCGGCGAGCGCGCCGGTCGTGCTCGAGGCTCGCGAGCTTCGGCGCGCCGGCGCGTTGCAGGACGTCTCGGTGACCGTGCGCGCGGGGGAGATCGTCGGGCTGGCGGGACTCGTCGGCAGCGGCCGCACCGAGGTCGCGCGGGCGCTGTGCGGCGCCGACGCATTCGACGGCGGGGAGATCCTGCTCGACGGAAGACCGATTCACATACGGGGGCCGCGGCAGGCAGCCAAGTTCGGAATCGTGATGGTTCCCGAGGACCGCAAGGAGCAGGGGCTGGTCATGCTGAGGCCGGTTCTCGAGAACGTGATGCTGGCGACGCTCGGCTACGTGGCGAAGGGGGGAATCATCAACAGGGGGCGCGAGCGCCGGCGCGCCGCCGAGCTGGTCGAACAGCTCGACATCCGTGCGAGGTCGATCGATGCGCCGGTCGGAACCCTCTCAGGTGGCAACCAGCAGAAGACGCTGTTCGCAAGATGGCTGGTGCGGCCGCCCCGCGTGTTGATCGCCGACGAGCCGACCCGCGGCGTCGACATTGGCGCCAAGCGCCAGATCCACGAGCTGATCGTTCGCCTGGCCACTGACGGCATGGCGGTGCTGCTGATCTCCTCCGAGCTCGAGGAGGTCCTGGGGCTGTCCCACCGCGTCCTTGTCATGCGGCGGGGCCAGATCGTGGCGGAGTACGGCAGCGAGGAGGCGACGATGGAACGCGTGTTGGCGTCCGCGTTCGCAAGCGAGGCCGCATGAACACCACCACAGGCGAATCCGGGACCGAGGCCCGTCCCTTCGCGCGCGCCCTGCGCGAGCGCGCAGCACGCCTGGACATCCGCGACTCCGGGATCGTGGTCGCATTCCTGGCCCTGTTCATCGCGCTCTCGGTGGCGTCGAGCACGTTCCTCACCACCGGGAACCTGTCCAACATCCTCGATCAGTGGGCGGCGATCGGGCTGCTGGCGATCGGCGAGACGATTTGCATCATCGCCGGCGTCTTCGACCTCTCGGTGGGAGCAATGGTCAGCGTCACCGCGGTCGTGGCGGCCAAGCTCGCGATCTCGATCTCGCCGACCGCAGGGCTGATCGCCGGCGTGCTCGCGGGCGTCGTGCTCGGGATCGTCAACGGAGTCGTGATCCACTACTCGCGGATCAACTCGTTCATCGGGACGCTCGCCACAAGCATCGTGTACGGAGGACTGGCGATCGTGATCACCGGCGGCAACATCGTCACGGTTGACGCCACCTCGTTTGGATCAGTCGGGCAGAACTCGGCCCTCGGGATCACCTACCCCGGCTGGATCTTCATCATCTTCACGGTCCTGGCTGCGGCGATGATGGCGAGGACGACGTTCGGCCGCTACGTCTATTCGGTCGGCGGAAACGCCGAGGCCACGCGACTGTCCGGGATCCGCGTGGGGGCGATCCGCGGAATCTGCTTCGCGATTTCCGGCCTCGCCGCGGGGCTCGCCGGGATGCTGCTCGCTTCGCGCACGCAATCGGCGGCGGCCAACCTCGGGACGGGACTCGAGCTGACGGCGATCGCTGCCGCGGTCGTCGGCGGCACGAGCATCTTCGGCGGGGACGGCGCCGTCTGGCGCGGGTTCCTCGGGGTGCTGCTGCTCGCGATCATCGGCAATGGCTTCGACCTGCTGAACGTCAGCACCACCTACCAGCAGATGGTGTACGGCCTGCTGATCCTCGTGGCGGTCGCCGCCGACCAGCTGCTGCGAAGACGGCCATGACGACGATCCGGGCAGCCACCGACGTCGGTGGAACTTTCACCGATCTCGTCTACTTCGTGACGGATCCCAAGACCGGCGTGCAGGAAGTCAGCACGGCAAAGGTGGACACGACCCCGCCGGACTACGAGCGGGGCGTGATGAACGTGATCGCCAAGGCCGGGCTCGCGCTCGAGGACGTTGCCTTCATGGCCCATGGCACGACGGTTGTGATCAACGCCCTCACAGAGCGCAACGGGGTTGTGACCGGGCTGATCACCTCGGAGGGATTCCGTGACGTGCTCGAGATCGCGCGCGGAAACCGGCCCGACTTCTTCAACCTTCACTACGTCAAGCCGGCCCCGTTCGTCCCGCGCTGGCTGCGGCGTGAGCTGCCGGGGACACTGAGCCAGAAGGGACAGGAACGACAGCCGCTTGACCTCTCGTCGTTGCCGGCGATCCTTGACGACTTCCGCAGGGCCGGCGTGGAGGCGATCGCGATCTGCCTGATCAATTCCTACGCGGATCCGAGCCACGAGCTTTCGGTGCTCGAGCGCGTGCAGGAGCTATGGCCCGAGATATCGGTGGTCGCCTCTCACCAGATCACGCGCGAGTGGCGAGAGTATGAGCGCACGAGCACGGCCGTCCTGTCCGCCTACGTCCAGCCGGTCGCAGAGCGATATCTGAGTCGTCTCGTCGACGAGGTCGAGGAGTCCGGCTTCGGCGGCCAGCTGTACATCATGCACTCCAACTGCGGCGTCGACTCTGTCGGCAAGACCAAGGAGATCCCGATCACGATGGTCGAGTCGGGGCCGGCGAGCGGCTTCTGGGGCGCGGCGGCGCTCGGCCGCGAGGTCGACGAGCCGAATGTCCTCGCGCTCGACATCGGCGGGACGACGGCGAAGTGCTCGCTGATCGAGGGCGGGCAGGTGAGGATCGTGTCCGACTACTGGATCGAGCGGAGTCGGGTCTCGGCTGGCTATCCGGCGATGGTGCCCGTGGTCGACGTGGTCGAGATCGGGCAGGGGGGCGGGAGCATCGCGTGGGTCGACGAGTTCGGCAAGCTCCATGTCGGCCCACGCTCGGCGGGGGCGGTGCCGGGGCCTGCGGCCTACGGTCGCGGGGGCAGCGACGCCACCACGACCGACGCCAACCTCGCGCTCGGCCGGATCAACCCCGATTACTTCTGCGGCGACGAGCTGGAGGCCGACATGGCGGCGGTCAAGCGAGCGCTCGCGGCGATCGGCGAGCGGCTCGATCTCGATCCCGCCGAGGCCGCGAGCGGCGTCGTCCGCGTGGCCAACAACAACATGATCAACGCGCTGAAGCTGGTGTCGTTGAACCGCGGCTACGACCCGCGCGACTTCACCCTGGTCGCGTTCGGCGGCGGTGGCGGCATGCACGCCGTCGCGGTGGCGTCCGAGCTCGGGATCGGCAAGGTGGTGATTCCGCGCGCCGCCGAGGTCTTCTCGGCCTGGGGGATGCTGATGAGCGACCTGCGCCGAGATTACTTCGTCACCCGTCTGGTCGGCCTGGTGCCCGGAAACGCCGATCGGCTCGACGCACTGCTCGGCGAAATCGAGCGGGCGGCGCTAGAGGAGTTCTCGCGGGAGGGCGCCGACATCGAAGCTGTTGGGCTGGCCCGCCGAGGCAAGCTCCGGTACGAGAATCAGGAGCACAGCGTCGAGGTGGCACTGCCGGCCGGGCGGATCGACGAGGAGGCGATCGAAGCGATCGCGGGGGCTTTCCACGATGCCTACGAGCGCGAGTACACCTACCGGCTCGACAGTCCGGTCGAGCTTGTCGGCGCGCACGTCGTCGCGATCGCCGAGGTCGGAAAGCTGACTCCGGCGCCGCTGCCGACGAGCGGCCGCCGATTGTCCGACGCATCGAAGGGCCGACGGCGCGTCGACTACGCGACGGGGGTGATCCGCGAGGCCGAGGTGTACGTCGGCGAGATGCTCGAACCGGGGATGGGCTTCACCGGTCCGGCGATCGTCGAGGCCCGCGGCACCACGGTCGTCATTCATCCCGATAACGAAGTGACGGTCGACCGCTACGGAAGCATCACGATCACGCTCTCGCCTGACGGAACCGGAGACGCGTCCGAGTGACCGCGACCCGCTCAGATCCGATCACCCTCGAGATCATCCAGAGCTCGCTCGAGTCCATCAGCGACGAGATGTTCGCGGCCCTTCGCAAGACCGCGATGAGCGCGATCATCTACGAGGTGCTCGACATGGGCACCGGGATCACCGATGCGGCGGGCAACATCGCGTCGTCCGGCGCGGGGATTCCTGCGTTCGTCGGCGTTCTCGACAAGGCGGTCAAGCGCGTCTTCGAGCTCCACCCGCGCGAGAAACTGCGACCGGGTGACCTGTTCGTCACCAACGATCCCTTCTACGGCGGGGTGACGCATCTCAACGACGTGGTTCTCGTGCTGCCCGTGTTCGCCGGGGACGAGCTCGTTGCGTGGACGGCGAACATCGCGCATTGGAACGATGTGGGCGGCCTCGTCCCGGGCTCGATTTCGAACGAGGCCAGCCAGATCTTCCAGGAGGGATTGAGGCTGCCCGCGGTCAAGCTGATCTCCGAGGGCATTCCGAACCAGTCCGTGATGGAGATCATGAAGGCCAACAGCCGGCTGCCCGACTTCCTCGTCGGAGACATGTGGGCCGGCGTCGCCGCCGTGCGCGTGGGCGAGCGTCGCATCCTTGACCTGGTCGCCAAGTACGGCCGCGACACATTCGTGCTGGCGATGGTGACGTTCATGGATCACGGCGAGCAGGTCGCGCTGCGCGCGCTCCAGGATCTGCCCCACGGTCGGTTCGAGATTGCCGAGGAGCAGGACAGCGGCGTGGTCTATCCCGCGGTCATCGAGATCACTGACGATCAATTCGTGGTCGACCTGCGCGACGCGCCCGACCAGGACGGGGGCCCCAACAATCTCTCGCGGGACGGAGCGATGATCTCTGCCCAGATGGCGTTCATGAACGTCACGGCCGCTCACGCCTCCGCGAACGCCGGCCATTTCAGGCCGATCACGCTGCTGACGCGTTCGGGCTCCGTATTCGATCCAGCCGCCCCGGCCGCATTCGGCACCTACTACGAGGTCGGGATCCGGTTGTACGACGTGCTCCTGCGGTGCCTCGCGCCGCACCTCGGCCACCGGCTCCCCGCCGGCAACTTTGCATCGATCTGCGGAACGTTCATCGGCGGACCTCACCCCGACAGCGGCAAGCACTTCACGATCGTCGAACCGCAGCTCGGGGGATGGGGCGGGTCGGCGCAGCGTGACGGCAACAGCGCGATCTTCAGCGGCTTTCACGGCGAGACGTTCAACTGTCCAGCCGAGGTGGCCGAGGCGCGATACGGGTTGTACGTCGAACGGCTGGTCCTGAGCGACCAGCCTGGCGGCGAAGGCGAGCACCGCGGCGGCAAGGGGATCGTGATCGACTACCGGGTCCGCTCGAACGGCTGCTTCTTGACGTGCGCCTACACCCGCAACAAGCACAAACCGTGGCCGCTGGAGGGAGGATGCGAGGGCTCGCCGAACTACGTCGAGGTGATCCGGACCGACGGGAGTGTCGAGGAGTATGCGGTCATCACAGCGCTCGAGGTCAACGAGGGTGACCTGATCAGGATCCACACGGGCACGGGTGCCGGCTACGGAGACCCTAAGGACCGCCCGCGCGAGCTCCTGCTCGACGACCTCCGCAACGGCTATCTCAGCCCCGAGATCGCGCGGGAGATCTACGAGTTCGAAGGCTGAGCAGCGGCCGCCAGGCACACGACTGAACCTCGGGCGACCTTCCGTGCTTCTCCGTCTCGCCCAAGGGAACGTTGGGCTACCTGGTGCGTGGCGTGTTCTGGTTGGGCGATGAGGTCAGTACGCGCCGGGTCGGCGAGCGGGTGCTGGTCCCGTTTCAGGTCTCCTGTGGTACGTGCGCGGCGTGCTGTGACGGGCGCTTGGCGGAGGAACGGATTCCATGAC
>JBAPVZ010000536.1:0-4615 GCA_049283435.1 Candidatus Dormiibacterota bacterium | reverse complement strand
CCTCCGACCCACCCCGGGTCGAACATGACGATCCCGATCGCTCCGTGATCCAGCATCTGACGAAAAGCCAGGCTTCCACAGAGCGTCTCCGATGCCGTGGTCGGCACCCGGGTCGACCGGGCGAAGGTGGCCAGCGTCTCCGGGTCATCCATGACGATCGGATCCTCGTACCAGAGCGGCTCGATCTCCTCGAGCGCCTCGGCGATCTTGATTGCCGACGCCAGGTTCCAGCGCGAGTGCAGCTCGACGGCAATCTCCATGTCCATGCCCACCGTCTCCCGGATCTGCCGGAACGGTTGCAGGGCGCGCTCCAATTGCCACGGGCTGATGTGCTGACCCCCGGTCTGGTCGGCGAACTCATCGAACGGCCAGATCTTCATCGCGGTGATGCCCATCTCGAGCAAGGAGCGGGCCAGCTCGCCGGCCCGCCCCTCGGTCTGCCACCTGCGCAGGTCCTCGTAGTCCCCGTCAGGATTGTCGAGACCCCAGGACGTGGCGAACGGCTGACCGGGTGTCGCTGCCTTCCCGGAGTTGTAGCCGGGGCCGGCGCACGTGTTGTAGATGCGAACCTGGTCCCTGACCGGGCCTCCGAGGCATTGATACACAGGGAGGTCGACCGATTGTCCGAAGATGTCCCAGAGCGCGATGTCGAGCGCTGACAGACCGCGCGTCTCCGCACCGATGGCGCGATGTGCCATGTGGCCGCCAAGGACATCGAGGTGGCGTTGGATCGCCAGCGGGTCCTTCCCGATGAGATACGGGCCAGCGGTGTGGTGGATGTATCCAGCGACCGCATCGACGTCCCGGAAGGTCTCCCCGAGGCCGATCAGCCCCTGGTCCGTGTGGACCTGTACCCAGAGCAGATTGTCGTGGCGCGCAGCCCGAATCGTCTCGACGTTGGTGATTCTCATCATCCCTCCATCCGTGGTATCGCAAGCAAACGGGGCCAGATTCGAACGTGAGCGGCCACGTCACGCCCGGCTGGCGCGCGTGCCGAGCGAAGACGAGCGCGTGCTCACTGCAGGATCCAGCAACACCGGCGACGGCAGGGACGGATTCGGCGGCACGGAAGACGCGCCGCCTCGGTCTCGCCCACGTCGACCCCGGGGTCAGGAGCATCGGCGACCGGTGGAGAATCGTCGGTGACGCGTCGAGCGCCGGACGCGACGTCCCGGGTCCACCCGCTCGTGGACGCCGTCGAACGTCTGCTTGACGATCGGCCTGGTCAGGACACGTGACGCACCACCCTGCACGCGGCTCACGACGCGCGGCTCACCTCGCCACTCCGGCCCCCCACGGGAGCACGTCGGCCAGACGGGACAGCGTGGCGTCGATCTCCTGGAGCGCCCACTCGTCGAGCGACGATCCGGCGCTCAGCCGTGAGGTCGCCGAGCGCGTGATGCCGCGGCGGCGCAGCACCTCCTTCGCTCCCGGCATCCCGTACGCCAGCTCGAGCACGATGCCCGGCAGCACGCGGTCGTGCAGGCGCCGCGCCTCCGCCTCGTCGCCTCGCTCCCAGGCGCGGTAGACGGCGCCGAGCAGGTCCACCCACTCGCAGGCAGCCATCGTGCCCGACCCACCGCGCCGCAGCTCGTCGACGAGGAACCGACCGCCGCCGCCGCTCAAGATGTGCCGGTAGGCGCCGGGCAGCGCCCTCAGTACGCGCGTGATGGTCCCCGGCAGGACGGGCGCCTCCTCCTTCAGGTGCTGCACCTCGGGGAACGTCTCGGCGAGCTGCCGCAGCTCCTCGACACTCATCGGGCCTGCCGTGCCCATCGCGTTGTGGTTCTGCACGACGATCGGCAGGCCGACCTCGGCGATCGCGCGGAAGTACGCGACCAGATCCTCCCCGACCGCCTTCTTGAGGTAGGGCGGCATCGCGATCACCGCGTCGGCGCCCGCCTTCGCCGCCGCCTTGGTGAGCCGAACCGCGTCCCTCGTCGTCAGCTGGCTGACGCCGGCGACGAACGGTACCCGCCCGGCCACGCCCTCGACGACGGCCGGGAACCCGGCCTCGATCTCGTCCGCCGAGAGCAGGTAGAACTCGCTCGCCATGACCGGCCAGACGACGCCCTGCGCGGTGCTCGCGACGAACTCCGCCTGCGCGGTCAGGTCGCGATGGAGAATGCGATCGGCGTCGTCGTACGTCGTCAGCAGGATGCCGTAGGCACCGGCTCCGAGCTCGACCGGCATCAGTCCCACTCCTGGCCGTTCGGCAGGTAGAAGCCGAGCTTCGGGGTGTCCCACTCGGGCGTCGGGTCGAACAGGCCCGGGTAGCGCAGCTGCTCCTGGATCGCATCCAGATTCAGGTCGACGCCGAGGCCCGGCTTCTCGGGCACGTTCACGTAACCGTCCTGGAGCAGCGGCTGCTCGAGTCCGGTCACCAGGCCCTCCCACCACGGGATGTCGAGCGCGTGGTGCTCGAGGCAGAGGAAGCTCTTGGTCGCGGCCGCCGTGTGCACGTTCGCCATGAACGAGATCGGCGAGCCGGCGAAGTGGAACACCGCCGGCATGCCCTGCCGCGCCGCGTAGTCGGCGATTCGCTTCGTCTCGCGCAGGCCACCGGCGGTCGCGAGATCGGGCTGCACCATCCGCACCGCACGCTCGTCGATCAGTCGCTTGAACCCGTCGAGGAGGTAGAGCGCCTCGCCGTTCATCGTCGGCGTGTTGATCGCGTTCGTGATCTCACGCAGTCCCCGGACGTCGGTGTCCGGCCGCATGTCCTCCAGCCAGGCCAGGTCGAACTCCTCCAGCGCGTTGCCGAGCCGGATGCAGTCGTTGACCCCGAGCGGTCCGAAGTGGTCGAGCGCGAGCGGCAGCTCGGGGCCGACCGCCTGCCGCACGGCGCCGACGATCGAGCGGAGGTACTCGATCCCAGTGCCGGTCAGCCGGTCGCCCGTCATCGCACCCTTGACGCCCGCGTACTCGAAGACGTTGATGCGGAGGTCGAACTTGACGAACGTGAGGCCCCGGTCCTGGCGCTCCTTGACCCGGCGCACGTAGCTCTCCGGCGTGCCCTCGCGCGGCGTCGGCGTGTCGGCGTAGATGCGGACCCGGTCGCGGTACTTGCCGCCCAGAAACTGGTAAGCGGGGACGCCGTAGACCTTGCCGACCAGATCCCAGAGCGCCATCTCGATGCCGCTGACGCCGCCGCCCTCGCGCGCGTGGGCCCCATAGCGGCTGATCGCGTCGAACAGCGGGTCGACGTTCGTCGGGTCCTGCCCGAGCAGGAACGACTTGAAGCGGAGCGCGTCCTCCTTGTGCCCCGCGTCCCGAACCTCGCCGAGGCCGTAGACGCCCTGGTTGGTGTCGATGCGCAGCAGCGGGTAGTCGTAGTTCGAGGCCACGACGGCGAGCCGCAGATCGGTGATCTGCAGGTCCGACGGTTTGCCGTAGGTGCTCACCCGGTCGAGTGCACGCTCCGTGTCGGTCGACGGCATCTTCCCAATCCTCCTCATGAGCCCGTGTTCGTCGCTGCCTCGTCGCCGTCTTCGGTCGCGTCGAGGAGCTCCCCGCCGCGCCAGAAGCGCTCGGCGTCGTCCTGCGGCCGGTAACCGAGCGCCTCCACGGTGTCGCTGATGTCCCAATGGCGGCCGCTGTTCCCCGAGATCGCATAGTAGGTGCCGAAACCGATGTCACTGTCGATCGCGCGCGACACCAGCTGCGCGCAGTCGCGGTCGCTCAGCCACATGTAGCGCGCGACCTCGTCCACCGGCCGCGGCAGGAACCAACCGATGCGAAAGCAGATGAACGACATGCCGTACGCATCGTGGTAGTAGCGGGCAAGCGCCTCGCCGAAGGCCTTGGAGACGCCGTACAGGGAGTCCGGCCGAACCGGCTGCGCCGCGTACACCGGCCACTCGGCCGCCCGGTCGTACATCCCCATCACGTGGTTCGTCGTCGCGAAGACGACCCGTCGGACCCCGGCGTCCCGCGCCGCCTCAAACGTGTGATAGCAGCCGACGATGTTCGCCGAGTGGACGTCCTCCCACGGCGCCCCGGGGTGGCGATCCCCGGCCAGATGGACGACGGTGTCGATGCCCTCCATCGCCGGGCGGATCTCGTCGTATTGGGTGATGTCGGCGAGCACGTGATCGGCGACCGGCGGATGCTCCGGAACGTCGGGGTAGTAATGCAGTCGGAGGTCGTAGCGATCGCGGAGCTGCTGGGTGAGGCTGCTGCCGATCTGGCCGCCGGCTCCCGTGATCAGCACTTTGCGCATGCGCACCTCCTCACCGCTTCCTCCCCGACTTGACAGTCGATCGCAGCGCTCGGCGGCTGGTCCGCCGCATCAGTCGGGCACGGCGGCGGCCAGGCCCTTCGCGTCCTGCATCACGGTCTCGATCGCCGCCATTGTCTCCTCGTCGAGCCGCCGATCGGCAGCCCCGACGTTGTGCTCGATCTCGGCCGGCGTTCGCACCCCGGTGATCGCGACGCCGACGAGCGGATTCTGCAGGACCCACGCGATCGCCAGCTGGGCCACGCTCATCCCCCGTGCCCTGGCCAGCTCCTGCAGCCGCTCGACGACGCGAATGTTGGCGGGCAGGTTCTCCGGCGTCAGCAGGGGCTGCCCGAACGCGCCCCCGCGAGACCGCCAGTCGGTGGCTTGAAAGCT
>JBAPVZ010000535.1:0-3625 GCA_049283435.1 Candidatus Dormiibacterota bacterium | reverse complement strand
GCGAAGAAGTGCACGCGGTCGCCCTCGATCTGGTAGGCGGCGGCGGTCCCCACCAGGTCGGCAGCCGGGTCCTGCTTCGCTTTGAGGTCGTCCCAGGCCTCGACGAACGCGTCCACGGTCGGCCTGCGCAGGCCAATGTGCTGAAGCAGATCCTGCAGCGGACTCGCGAACGACCCGGGGATCGCCGGTGCGCGTTCGCCATGCACGATCGGCTCGTCGCCGAAGGTCCAGGCTCCGCTGTCGGTCATGGCACGCGCTCCGTGTCGGGGAAGAAGGTGGCCGGACCGTGACCAGCCTCGACGCTCCTCGTCCCAACCTCGACGAACACGCGCACCAGCCTAATTCTGCCCCGCGGACATCGCAAGGACGGTTGCCAAGAAGGCCGGTCGTCGGTCGTCGTCGCGCTACCGGGTCGTGCGCGCGGGCTCGTCCCTCCGGCCGCGCGCAGCTCCGCCAGATCGACATCCATCCGCATGACGACTTCGAAACGGAGTGGCTCGAGGGCTGAGCCCGCAAGAGAGGGCCTACACCCTCTCGCTCAGTGGCGAGCCCTGACCCAGCCCAGATACTGGTCGATCATCTCCTCGACGAGAGCGAGCGGGATCCACACCTCGTCGCCGCCATCCCACTGGTCGTAGTTCGCGAAGAAGTGCACGCGGTCGCCCTCGATCTGGTAGGCGGCGGCGGTCCCCACCAGGTCGGCAGCCGGGTCATGCTTCCCTTTGAGGTCATCCCAGGCCTCGGCGAACGCGTCCACCGTCTCCGGCCATCGGCCGATGTCCTGCAGGAGATCATCCATCGGCCCCGCGAAATCGGGCTGAAGGCTCGGCACACGATCGCCGTGGATCAGTGGTTCGTCGCTGAAGGCCCAGGTCCCAATGCTGCTCATCGCTCGCGCTCCGGGTCAGGATAGAAGGTGGCGGGTCCGCGCCCGTGCCTGCGTCGGTAACCGGAGATACGCTGCCCACCGGAGCTGCCCGACCATCCGGGAATCCGCCTTGCGCCGGTCGCGGGGCCGGCCCGAGCGGCCTTCGCATACGCATCGAAGCCGGCAGTCGTGACCTGTTCCGCCGTCCAATCGTCGGGAAACATGGTGTGGGGCAACGGCTTCTGCACCCAGCCACGGCTGAGGTCATAGAACGACACTTTGGCCAAATATGCTCCGTTGGGGAAACGACGAACCACCTCGTCGATGCGCCGCCCGGGAGGCGTCACCCCGCCCGGCGCATGGTGAAACCCGACCGGCCTCCCCCGGCGGTTGAACCCGCCCAGCAGGACGTGATGCGCCGCCTCCTGCTGCCACTGGGGCAGGCTCGCCACATACTCCTCGACGCTCCTCGGCCCAGCCTCGACGGACACGCGCACCAGCCTAATTCTGCCCCGCGGACATCGCAAGGACGGTTGTCAGCGCGGATCGACATAGTAGGACCACCTGACCGCGGCCACGGCCGGCGCGAGCGGCCGCGCGCCAGGTCCATGCCCCTTCAACCTGTTGCAGCGAGCGGCCGGCCACGGTCGTCGTGCAGAAGTCGAATCGCGACCACTACAGCCTCGGCCAAGCTTCTCAACGGCGGGCGCCGAGCCAGTCGAGGTACTGCTCGATCATTTCGTCGACGAGCGCGAGCGGGATCGACACCTCGTCGCCCCCGTCCCACTGGTCGTAGTTGGCGAGGAAGTGCACGTCGTCGCCCTCGATCCGGTAGCTGGCGGCGGTACCGCCGAGACTCTCCTTTGCATCGTTTGTCGCTTTCAGGTCGGCCCACGCGGCGAGGAAGTGGGTGACAGTGACGTGACCGGTGCCGATGTCATCGAGCAGGTCGTCCAGCGGGCCCATGAACCCCTTCGGCACAGGTGGCGTGCGGTCGCCCTGAAGCATCGGCTCGTCAGTGAGCGTCCACCTCTCGGCTCTGCTCACCGCTCATGCTCCTCGTTGGGGTAGAACGTCGCGGGGCCGCTCCTGTCGTGTCGATCGTGTCCAGCAATGCGGACGCTGCGTGAGATCCCCGTCCATCTGCGACGCCGCGTCTGAGCCTCCCAGGTCCGGACGCGATGCTCGTATGCGTCGAGCCCGGCCCCGATCACCTCCTCCGGGGTCCACTCGTCGGGGAACATCGTGTGCGGATCCGGCTTGCGAACCCAACCGCGCTGCGGATCCCAGAACGAGACGCGGGCGCTGTAGGTGCCGTTTGGAAGCCGCTCCAGCACCTGGTCGATCCGGCGGCCGGGCGGCGCAACGCCATTCGGTGCGTGATGGAATCCAACCGGGTCTCCCCACTTGTTGAATCCACCCAGCAGCACGTGAGACGCGAGCTCTTGCCGCTCGGCTGGAAGGCCTGCAATGTACTCGTGCACATCACGCGTCCGCCGCCGGCCCGGCGGTGTGACCCCACCCCGGGTGTCGTGGAAGCCGGCCAGTCGGCCATGGCGATCACACAGGCCTGCCAGCACGCGTCGCACGACCGCACGCTGGAGCGCCGCCACCCGACCCTCCACGCTCCGATCGCTCGCGTCAGCGGGCATCCCAGCCATCCTAACGAACGTAATCGGACATCACAAGGACATCCATCAAGAGAACGGGTCGACGTCGTAGGACCACCCCCGGCCTCGTGGCAGGTGCGGGCGGACGCGCGCCAGGTCGTGTCCCTTCAACGTCAGCTGCCAGCGGTAGTCGCCACGCAGCCGGTGCAGAAAGGGCGGGGTCGGACCGAGCAGGCGGATGCCGGGCAGGGTCCCGCCGTCGAGGACCGATTGCAGCCACTCGCCGGCGCTCTTCGACTCCGACGCCGCCCGCTCCGGGTCGGGGTCGCTGAAGGTCAGCACCGCGAGCTCGGCGGCGGGCGGAAACTCGAACAGGCGGCGAGCGACGATCTCCTGGTCGTAGAACGCCCGGTAGTCGCCGCGCTGCGCCGCGAGCAGGCTGTAGTGCTCGGGATTCGACGTCTGCACGATGACGGTGGCCGGCCGCTCGCTCCGCCCCGCTCGCCCGGCGACCTGCGTTATCAGGGCGAACGTCGATTCCGCCGAGCGGTAGTCCGGGAAATGCAGCGGTAAGTCCGCGTCGACGACGCCAACCATCGTCACCGTCGGTAGATCGAGGCCCCGCGCGACGAGCTGGGTCCCGACCAGGATCTGGGCCCGTCCGCTGACGAACGCGTCCAGGATCTCGTGGTACGCCTCCTGACGCCGCACCGAGTCGCGGTCGAGGCGCACGACGCCGGCGTCCGGCCACAGCGAGGAGACGATCGTCTCCAGGCGCTGGGTGCCGAGGCCCAGCCCGCGGATGTGCGGCGAACCGCAGTTCGGGCAGCGCTCCGGCATCGGCTCGACGGTGTCGCAGTAGTGGCACGCGAGCCCACCGAGCTCGGGGTGCTGGACGAGGGAGACGGAGCAGCGCGGGCACTGGACGCTCTGCCCGCACTCCCGGCAGAGGACGAACGTCGAGGCGCCGCGCCGGTTGAGAAACAGGATCACCTGCTCGCCGGCCGCGATCGCGCGGTCGGCGTCGCGCACGAACGCCTGGGAGAGGGCGCCCCGGCGGCCGGCCTGGATTTCCGCGCGCATGTCGACGATCTCGATCGCGGCGGCCCGGCCCGCGACCCGCCGCGACAGCGTCGCGAGCGCGAGC
>JBAPVZ010000534.1:0-5988 GCA_049283435.1 Candidatus Dormiibacterota bacterium | reverse complement strand
GGGCGACCCCCGCCTCGGCGGCTTCGCCCGGCCCCGCGGCGCAGGCCTCGCCCACCCCGCAGGGTGGCGCGTAGCCGAGCTCGAGCTACTCCTCCCGGTCGGGCTCCTCGTCGTCGACGTCCCCCGCCTCGTCCTCCTCTTCTTCGTCCTCTTCTTCGTCGAAGGGCGCGTTCCAGTTCACGACCCAGTCGTCGGTGAGCGCCTGCAGCACGACCGAGAAGGTCTCGTCCTGCAGGCCCGCCGGACCGGCCAGGGCGACCTGGCTCGCGTCGCGGACGAAGCCGCGAAGGTTCTCCACGTCCTGGTCATCGGGCGGCGCCGTGCCGTTGTCGATCGAGTCCTGCAGCACCCCGGCGAGGATGATCTTGTAGGCGTCCGTGCGCCAGCCCGCCGGCGATCCGTCGGCCAGTCCGCCGGCAGCCGCTTCGGCAGCCCCGACGACCTCGGCCAGGTACCCCGGTGCGGCGACGTCGGAAGTCAGTTCGGTCTCCGGCGGTTGATTCTCCACGACGCACAGCTTAGCCAGGACGTCAGAGCACCTCGAGCGCAATCTGGTTGTGCAGGTCGAGCCCGCGGCCGGTGGGTACCGCCCAGCCGCCCTGCAGGCGCACCAGACCGGCATCCCGGAGGCGCTGCAGCTCGTCGTCGAAGCCGGCCGGCGGGCGCAGACCGCGCACCGTGCGCAGGCCGAGCAGCAGCCGCTCGGCACGGCTCAGGCGCGGATCCAGGTCCTCGCCGCCCGCCTCGACGGCGGGTGCCGCCGCGATGTAGTCGCGGGGCCGGGCGACGTTCCACCAGCGCCGAGCGTGGTCGCCCGTGATCGCGTAGGAATGCGCACCGGGGCCCGCCCCGTAGTACGGCCGGCAGGCCCAGTAGGCTCGATTGTGCCGCGAGCGGCGGCCGGGTCGGGCCCAGCTCGACACCTCGTAACGGCGATAGCCGTACCGGCGCAGCACCTGATCGGCCGCCTGCTGCAGCTCCCATTGGCGATCGGCGGCCACTTCGGGCAGCAGTCCGCGCGCGCGTCGCTTGAACAGCAGCGTGCCCTCCTCGAAGCTGAGGCAGTAACACGACAGGTGCTCAGGGCCGAGCCTCGCGGCCCGCTCGACGGTCGTGAGCCAGGAGTCGTCGCTCTGGAACGGCACCGCGTAGATGAGGTCGAGCGAGATGTTCTGGAAGCCCGCGGCCCTCGCCTGCGTGAAGGCGCGAACCGCCTGCGCGCCGTCCGTGCGGCGCTCGAGCACCGCGAGCGCACGCGGGTCGAATCCCTGGACGCCCAGGCTCAGCCGGTTGACGCCCGACGCGCGCCAGGCATCGAGCCGCTCGGGGTCGGTCGACGCCGGGTTCGCCTCCAGCGACACCTCTGCGTCCGCCCGCACCGTGAACAGCTCGTGCACGACGGCGAGCAGGCGCGTCATCAGCGGCGCCGGCAGCAGGCTCGGCGTGCCGCCGCCGAGATACACCGTGCGCAGCGGGCCGAACGGGAGCCGCCGGCGCGCGGCTCGCAGCTCCGTGGCGAGGGCCTCGACGAAGTCCGGCATCAGACGGTCCATGCCCGCGTACGCGTTGAAGTCGCAATACCCGCACTTGTGCCGGCAGAAGGGCACGTGAAGGTAGAGATGGTCGATGCGGCGCACGACCCCAGTATCGACGGGCAGGTGGATGGGTGGCGGACCCGGGGATCGGGCCGCCGGTCGGTAGACTGCCGTGGTGCCGACGATGGAACCGCGCAAAGAGGACGTGCTGAAGGCGGTCGTCCGGGACTTCACCGTCTCGGCCGTCCCGGTCGGCTCGCGCGCGCTGGTCAGCCGGCATTTCGTGAACCTCAGCTCGGCGACGATCCGCAACGAGCTCGCCGACCTGGTCGACCGCGGCTACCTGGAGCAGCCGCATGCGTCGGCGGGCCGGGTGCCGACCGACCGCGGCTACCGGTACTTCGTCGACTTCCTGATGGACATGGAGGCGGTGCCGCGCGGTGTCGAATCGTTCATCGAGTGGGAGCTGCGCTCGGCGCCCGCCGAGTCGCAGGCGCTCGCCGAGCGGATGGCGACGATCGTCGCCCAGGTGACGAGCAGCGCCGCCGTCGTCAGCGCGCCGAGCGGGCCGAAGGCGCGGATCAAGCACGTCGACCTCGTCTCGCTCGAGCCCGGCGAGGTGCTGCTGATCCTGCTCGTCGAGGGCAACCTCCTCCGTCAGCGCGTGCTGCCGATGGCCGCGCCGGCGACGCAGCGGGACCTGAGCCGAGTCGCCGCCCTCGTCAACCAGGAGCTGCTCGGACGTGACCGCCACGACGTCATCGACACCGGAGCCGCGTCGACCGACGCGCTCGAGCAGGAGGTCCTGCGCCACCTGGCCGAGATGCTGACCGAGTTCGAGCTGGGCTCGGGGACGCTCGTCGTGCACGACGGCGTTCGCAACCTGCTCCACCAGCCGGAGTTCTCGGACGCGACACGCCTCCACGAGGTCCTCGAGGTGCTGGAGGAGACGCGTCTCTTGACCGCGCTGCTGCACGAGATGGCGCAGGAGACGGACGTGCAGATCGTGATCGGGTCCGAGCACCAGACGCAGCAGCTGCGATCCTGCACGGTCGTGCTCACGACGTACGGTCCGAGCCGGCGCCTGCGCGGGGTGATCGGCGCGATCGGGCCGACCCGCATGGAATACGGGAAGGTGGTCGGGCGCCTGCGCGCGGTTGCGCGCTCGGCGAGCGATCGTATGGTCGAGGGCGCGTGAGCCGGCGGAGGGTGGCAATGCGGGGCCCTGGTCAGGGATGATGGGGCGAGCCGTTTAGGCACGTCCCCTCGTGAGGTATCAACGTGAGCGGAGATGGCGAAGAATCAAGAGCGCAGGGATGACCTGCTGAACGACGACGGTCCGGAGGCCGCCGCCCAGGCAACGAAGGACGAGGCAGCGTTCGTGAGCGGGGACCCGGCCGAGGTGGTCGAGGAGACGCCCGGGGAGCCCGACCTGGTGCCGCTGCACGAGGCGAAGGCCGAGGTGGACGAGGCGAACGAACGCCGTCTGCGACTGGCGGCGGACTTCGACAACTTCAAAAAGCGCGTCCGCCAAGAGCGGGTCGAGCTGCTGCAGTACGCGAGCGCCTCGCTGGCCGAGCGGATGCTGCCGGTGCTGGACGACTTCCAGCGGATGCTCGAGCATGCACCCGAGGGCGTCGACAGCAACTGGCTGAAGGGTGTCCGGATGACCGCGACGAAGCTGCAGGACGCACTCCAGAGCGTCGGCGTGGAGCCGATCGAGGCGGTCGGTCAGCCGTTCGATCCCAAGTTGCACGAGGCGATCGGAACCGAGGAATCGGACGACCAGCCCGAGGACACGGTCGTCAAGGAGCTTCGTCGCGGGTATCGCATCCACGATCGGGTGCTCCGCCCGGCGATGGTGAGTGTCTCCCGCGCTCCCGCCGGCAAGACGTCGTAAGGGGCGGGATGGCGGTCAAGCGCGACTACTACGAGGTCCTCGGGGTCGATCGCGGCATTGCGCCGGAAGAGTTGAAGCGTGCCTTCCGGCAGCTCGCGCTGCAGTATCACCCTGACCGCAACCCCGACGATCCCGCCGCGGCGGAGCGCTTCAAGGAGGTCTCCGAGGCCTACGGCGTGCTCTCCAACCCGGAAAAGCGACGGCAGTACGACCGCTTCGGACACGCCGGCATGAACAGCGCCGGGTTCGCCGGTGCCGAGGGATTCGACTTCGGGGACATTTTCGAGAGCTTCTTCGGCGGCATCGGTATGCGCGGTCCCCGTCAGCGGTCGGTGCGTGGCGACGATCTCCGCTACGACATCTCGATCGAGTTCGAGGACGCGTACCGCGGGACCGAGAAGGAGATCGAGGTCCCCCGCCTGGCGACCTGCGAGCACTGCACCGGGAGCGGTGCCGAGCCGGGGACCGGATTCGACACCTGTCCCGGCTGCGGCGGCAGCGGCCAGGTTCGACGGCAGGCGCAGACGATCTTCGGCTCGATGGTCAACATCGTGGCCTGCCCGACCTGCGGCGGCGAGGGAAGAATCCTGCGCTCGCCCTGCCAGGAGTGCCAGGGCCAGGGTCGGGTCAAGCAGCGGCGGCGGCTCCGGATCGCGGTGCCCGCCGGCGTCGACACCGGCGCCCAGATCCGGCTCACGGGCGAGGGTGAGGCCGGCTATCGGGGCGGGCCCCCCGGCGACCTCTACGTCGTCATCCGGGTCAAGCCGCACGCGGTCCTGCGCCGGGACGGGGTCGACGTTTCCTACGAGCTGAGCATCAAC
Source organism: Candidatus Dormiibacterota bacterium (assembly GCA_049283435.1). Classification (GTDB taxonomy): domain Bacteria; phylum Chloroflexota; class Dormibacteria; order Dormibacterales; family Dormibacteraceae; genus CAVTSA01. Next base: position 1,732 of record JBAPVZ010000534.1, on the reverse strand, counting down.
ATCGTCCAGGCGACGCTCGGCGACAGCGTCGAGGTGCCCACGCTCGACGGGTCGGTCGCGGTGACGGTGCCGCCGGGGACGCAGTACGGACAGACGTTCCGGCTACCGGGCAAGGGCATGCCGCACCTGCGCGGCAAGCGGCGCGGCGACGAGTACGTCGTCATCAAGGTGGTCGTCCCGAAGAGCCTCAGCGAGGAGCAGCGCGGTCACCTGCGTCAACTCGGGGGTCTCACGGGCAAGCCGGAGAAGGTTTCGAAGGGCTTCTTCGAGAAGCTGCGAGAAGCCATCAACATCGACTGACCGGCATTCTCGAAGGGCAGGCTTGAGAAAAGGCGCAAGCACCTGCCAAGATGGGGGGGAACGATGAACACGATCGACTTGGAGCTGTCGCGGGCGGAGATCGAGGTCAAGCAGCTGGAGGCGCGACTGCGCGTGGTGCCGATGAACGACACCCAGCTGCTGCAGGCGCTCCAGCGCGCGCTGGCGCAGAAACGCGAGCGGCTGGAAAAGCTGCAGGCCCGCCACCTGGGCGCGTAGCCGCGGAGATCGGTTAGGTCAGGCGACGAGGCGGCGGCTGCGGGTCACGAGCTCCGCAGCGAGATCGTAGCGTCCGACCGGTGGGATCACGTACGCGCCCTGCACGAGGTCGCATGCACCCTCCAGGAGCTCGACCGCGAGGTCGAGGCCGGCTCCCGGCGCGTCTTCGCCCGCCTCCTCGATGTGCCGCGCGACGTGGTCCGGCACGACGATGCCGGGCACCTCGTTGCGCAGGTAGGAGACCTGGCGGACCGAGGCGAGCGGCATGACCCCGGCGATGATCGGGACCCCGATGTCTCCCAGCGTCTCGCGCATCCCGGCCCAGGTCGTGCGATCGAACACGGCGTTCGCGACGATGAACTGGGCGCCCGCGTCCAGCTTGCGACGGAGCAGGCGCACCTCGCGGCGGGGATCGTCCGCGGTCGGATTGAACGCGGCGCCGACGAAGAACCCGGCGCCGTCGCCGATCGGGTGGCGGTTCGCGTCGAGCCCTTCGTTGAGCCCGGAGAGGATCGTCACCAAGCCCGTCGCGCTGACCTCCCAGACGGTGTGCGCGTCCGGATAGTCGCCGACGCGAGGCGGGTCGCCGCGCAGGCAGAGCACGTTGCGGATGCCCAGCGCGTGGGCGCCGATCAGCTCCGACTGCATCGCCATCACGTTGCGGTCGCGGGTGGTGAAGTGCGCGATCGCCTCCAACCCCGCCTGCTGCTGGATCAGCGTGGCGCAGGTGATCGCGCCCATCCGCAGTCGTGCCATGGCGGATTCGGGCACGTTGACGAACTCGACGCCGGCCTGTCGCAGCAGACGGGCGCCGCGCAGGACGCGCCGCGAGTCGATGCCGCGCGGCGGCGTCATCTCGACGCTGAAGACGAAGGCCCCCCGCGCGAGATGCTGCGCGAGCCGCGACGCGGGTGGTGCCGATCGCTCGCCGCGCACCGCGAGCGGCTTCGCCTCCGTCCGCACCGGGGTTGCGAGCCGGGTCCTGGCCATCGCCTGCCGCATCGCGGCGACGTGATGCGGCCGCGTGCCGCAGCAGCCGCCGACCGCGCGCACGCCGGCGCCGAGGAGTTCCGGCGCGGCCGAGCCGAAATAGTCGGCGCCGGAGGCATAGACGAGACGACCGCCCTGCCGTTCCGGGAGTCCGGCGTTCGGCATCGCGAGCACCGCGGGAGCGCCGGTGGCGACGAGCCGGCTC
>JBAPVZ010000533.1:0-4177 GCA_049283435.1 Candidatus Dormiibacterota bacterium | reverse complement strand
CTCCCGTCCTCGGCCCCCGCGGCGACCTCGATCGCGACGCTGCCCGGCCCCTCCGCGGGCGCGAGCTGCCGGGCCAGCTCGGCGAGCCCGCCGGCCAGCCGGCGGCTGTGAGACACGAGCACGAGGCCGACGGTCACCGCAGCCGACCACCGGCCGGAGCCGAGCGCTCTCGCGGGATGGGGACGTCCCCGCCGCTCACGGTGTCGCGACGGCGTCGGCGAGCGCCCGCAGCAGGATCGCCGAGGAGGTCGCGCCCGGGTCCCGGTGGCCGGCGCTGCGCTCGCCGAGATAGCTGGCTCGACCCTTGCGGGCGACGAGCCCGGTCGTGGCGACCGCCGCGTCCTCGGCCGCCGAGGCCGCGCTCGCGAGCACGACCGGAGCTGCCTCTCCCCGCGCGACCGCGGCATCCGCTGCATCCAGCGCCGGCAGCAGCGCATCGACCATCGTCTTGTCCCCCAACTCCGCCTTCCCCCGCTGACGAACGCCGTCGACTCCTGCCCGCAGCACGGCCGCCAGCTGGACGCCGTCCGGCGCCGGCTCGGCGGCGGTCGCCGTCGCCAGCCGCAGGAAGAACGTCCCGTAGAGCGGCCCGGCGGCGCCGCCGACGGTCGAGAGGAGCGTCATGCCGGTCGCCTTCAGCACCTCGGTCAGCGTCGCCGGCGGGTTCGCCAGGACGCGGTCGCGCACGGCACGGAAACCACGCTGCAGATTCGTCCCGTGGTCGCCGTCGCCGATCGCGGCGTCGAGCGCGGTCAGGTCGCCGGTGGCAGCCTCCAGTCGTTCCGTCGCCAGCGTGAGCCAGCGCCGGGCCGCGGCGTTGTCCAGCGTGCCCGTCATCAGGCGCCCCAGCGTAGGCCCGGCGTCACGACCGGCGCATCCCAGAGCCGGACCAGCTCGTCGTCCAGCCGCAGCAGCGTGATCGAGCAGCCGGCCATCTCGAGCGAGGTGATGTAATTGCCGACGAGCGAGCGCTCCATCGTGAGGTGGCGCTGCTCCAGCACCTGCTTGACTCGCCGCAGCACGATGTGGAGCTCGATCAGCGGCGTCCCGCCCATGCCGTTGACGAACGCGAGGACCCGGTCACCGGCCACGAACGGCAGGTCGGCGAGGACCGCGTCGAGCAGGCGGTCGGTCACGCGGTCGGCCCGCTCCAGCGGCATCCGCGCCCGTCCCGGCTCACCGTGGATGCCGATCCCGACCTCCATCTCGTCGTCCGCGAGCTCGAAATTCGGCTTCCCCGCGGCCGGCACGATGCAGGGCGTCAGCGCCACGCCCATCGAGCGCACCGACGTGTTGACCCGCCTGGCGAGCGTCTCCACCTCCGCCAGCGATCCGCCCCGCTCGGCGAGCGCACCGATCAGCTTCTCCATCAGCACGGTCCCGCCCACGCCGCGGCGACCGGCCGTAAAGGTGCTGTCCTGGACGGCGACGTCGTCCGCGACGACGACCGCGCGCACCTCGATGCCGTCGGCCTGCGCGAGCTCCGAAGCGATCTCGAAGTTCATGACGTCGCCGGTGTAGTTCTTCACCAGGTGCAGGACGCCGGCGCCCCCGTGCACGCGCCGGGTGCAGGCGGCGATCTGGTCCGGTGTCGGCGAGGTGAAGACCTCCCCCGGGCACGCGCCGTCCAGCATGCCGCGCCCGACGTACCCGCTGTGCAGCGGTTCGTGGCCGCTGCCGCCTCCCGACACGACCGCGACCTTGCCCGGTGCGGGCGCGCCGCGGCGGACCACGAAGTGCGGGTCGAGGTGGATCTCGAGCAAGTCCGGATGGGCCGCCGCGAGGCCTTGCAGGGACTCGCGAACCACGTTCTCCGGGGCATTGACGAGCTTCTTCATGAGGCGGTCCTCCTTCGTCTTCGCGCTACCGGTCGACCCAGTCGCGCGTGCGCTCGATCGCCTTCTTCCACTGCACGTAGCCGGCAGCGCGCGCCTCCTCGGTCCAGGTCGGCTCCCAGGTCTGGTCGACGGCCCAGTTCTGGCGCAGCTCGTCGAGCGAGGACCAGAAGCCGACGGCGAGGCCGGCCGCGTACGCGGCGCCGAGGGCGGTCGTCTCGCTGACGGTCGGTCGGATCACCGGGCGCCCGAGGATGTCCGACTGGAGCTGCATCAGGAAGTCGTTCTTCGTCATGCCACCGTCGACCTTGAGCTTCGTCATCCTGACCCCCGAGTCGGCCTCCATCGCCTCGACGACGTCTCGCGATTGGTAGGCGACCGACTCCAGCGTCGCCCGCGCGAGGTGCCGCCGGTCGACGAACCGCGTGAGGCCGACGATCGCACCCCGCGCGTACATGTCCCAGTAGGGCGCGAAGAGCCCGCTGAACGCGGGGACGAAGAAGCAGCCGCCGGTGTCGTCGACGCTCATCGCGAGGCGTTCGGTGTCGGCGGCGTCGGAGATCATGTTCAGGTTGTCACGCAGCCACTGCACGGCCGAGCCGGTGACCGCGATCGACCCCTCGAGCGCGTACGTGCACCGGTCCTTCTCGAACGAGTAGGCGACGGTCGTCAGCAGCCCGCTGCGGGAGCGAATCGGTTCGGCACCCGTGTTGAGCAGCAGGAAATTGCCGGTGCCGTACGTGTTCTTCGCCTCGCCGACGTCATAGCAGGTCTGTCCGAACGCTGCGGCCTGCTGGTCGCCGAGGTCGCCCGCGATCGCGACCTCGCCGGCGAACGGTCCGGCCGCCGTCGAGCGACCGTAGAGCCCGGGGTCGCTCGAGGCCCGGATCGCGGGCAGCAGCTGGCGGGGGATGCCGAACCACCGCAGCAGCTCGCCGTCCCAGTCGAGCGTGCGCAGGTTCATGAGCAGCGTGCGGGACGCGTTCGTGTGGTCGGTGACGTGGACGCCACCGCTGGGGCCTCCGGTGAGGCACCAGATCGTCCAGGTGTCCATGTTCCCGAACAGCAGGTCGCCCGCCTCGGCACGCTGCCGGGCGCCGTCCACATGGTCGAGGATCCACCGAATCTTGGGCGCCGAGAAGTAGGTCGCCGCGACGAGGCCGGTCCGCTCCCGCAGCGTCTCTTCGAAGCCGTCGTCGATCAGTCGCTGCACCTGGTCCCTGGTCCGCGTGTCCTGCCAGACGATCGCGTTGTAGATCGGGCGGCCGGTGCGGCGGTCCCAGACGAGTGCGGTCTCGCGCTGGTCGGTGATGCCGATCGCCGCCAGGTCGCCGGGAGCGGCCTGCGCCCGGTCCATCGCGCCCCGGACGACGGCCTGGACGCGCGACCACACCTCCAGCGCGTCGTGCTCGACCCACCCCGGCTCCGGGTAGATCTGGGTGTGCTCGAGATGGTCCTGGCTCACGATCGTGCCGTCGTGGCCGAAGAGGATGCACCGGCTGCCGGTCGTCCCCTGGTCGATCGCCGCTACGTACCTGGGCATGTTGACTCCTCTGCATCGTGCGCGTCGAGCGTCCGCGGTCGCGGGTCCGGGCGCGGTCGGGACGGCCCTGGCATGATGGTTGGATGGCTGCTCTCCAGGCATCGCTCGTTCGAGAGCTCCGCAGCATCGTCGGCGAGCGCCACGTGATCACGAGCCGGGACGACCTCCGCATCTTCGAGCGCGACGGGTCGATCGTCGGCGCGCCGCCGGATGCCGTCGTGCTGCCGGGCGACGGCGCCGAAGTGGCACGCGTCGTCCGCCTCGCCTCTCATTTCGAGGTGCCGCTGGTCGCCCGCGGCGCCGGCACCGGGCTGTCCGGGGGAGCGGTCACGCTGCGCGGCGGGATCGCGATGCAGCTGAGCCGGATGCGCCGCATCGAGATCGATCCGCGAACCAGGACCGCGCTCGTCGAGCCGGGGGTCGTCAACTACGACCTGCAGCGGGAGGCGGCCCGCCACGGCCTCTTCTACGCCCCCGACCCCTCCTCCCAGAAGGGCTGCACGATCGGCGGCAACGCGGCGGAGAATTCGGGCGGTCCGCACTGTCTCAGCTACGGCGTGACGACGAACCACGTGCTCGGCATGGAGGTTTGCTTCCCCGACGGAGAGCGGGCCTGGGTCGGCGGCGAGTCACCGGATCAACCCGGCCTCGACCTGCTGGGCGTGCTCGTCGGCTCGGAGGGGACTTTGTGCGCGATCACCCGCATCCTGGTCAAGCTGCTGCCGGTGCCGGAGCAGGTGATCACGCTGATGGCGGCGTTCCCGACCATGGAGACGGCGGGCGAGGCGGTGTCGGCGGT
>JBAPVZ010000532.1:0-4434 GCA_049283435.1 Candidatus Dormiibacterota bacterium | reverse complement strand
GCTGCTGCAGGCCGCGCTGCGGGGCAACACGGTGACCGTCACCGTGCTCGCGTTCGTCAGCGCGCTCGTCATCGGGGCCGTCATGATCGTCGTCGCGACCCCCAGCTCGCTCGGCGCGTGGGCGACGTTCTTCAGCAATCCGCTCGGCGCGCTCTCGGCCTCGGTCGGGGCGGTCGGCGGCGCCTACGGGTCGCTGCTGAGCGGGGCGATCGGCAGCCCGGCCGCGTTCGGGCAGGCGCTCAGCAGCGGTCAGCTCAGCGACTGGAGCAGCGCGCTGGCGCCTCTCTCGGAGACGCTCGTCTCGACGACACCGCTGCTGTTCGCCGGCCTCGGCGTCGCGTTCGCGTTCCGGGGCGGCATGTTCAACATCGGCGGCCAGGGGCAGGTCGTGCTCGGCGCCGTCTTCGCCACCTGGGCCGGGTACTCCGCGCCCTGGCTGCCCGGCATTCTGCACGTGCCGCTGGCGCTCGCGTGCGGCGCGCTCGGCGGCGCGCTGTGGGGGTTCGTCCCCGGCATCCTGAAGGCACGGACCGGGGCTCACGAGGTCATCACGTCGATGATGCTCAACTACGTCGCGCTGAATCTGCTCACGTTCCTGCTCACGGCGGCGTTCTTCCAGGCGCCGCCGCGGACGATCGCGATCTCCCGGGAGGTCGCCGGCACGGCTCGGCTCTGGCTGCTGCCCGGCCTCACGCTGCGCGTCAACCTGGGCATCGTGCTCGCGGTCCTGGCCGCGCTCGCCGTCGCCTGGATGCTGCAGCGCAGCCGGCTCGGATTCGAGATCCGGATGTACGGGCTCAACGCCGAGGCGGCGCGGGCGGCCGGCGTCGCGATCGCGAAGGTGTCGGTGCTCGGCATGACGATCTCCGGTCTGCTCGTCGGGCTCGGGGGCGCCACCGAGGTCCTGGGCATCGACTACCAGGTGTCGCCCAACTACGGCGGCCAGATCGGCTTCACCGCGATCACGGTCGCGATCCTGGGCCGCGGCTCACCGCTCGGCGTCGGGCTGGCGGCGCTGCTCTACGGTGCGTTCACCGCCGGCGGGCGGGCGATGCAGGTAAACACCGGGATCCCCTCCCAGCTGATCGACGTCCTGGAAGCGCTGATCGTGCTCTTCGTCGCCGCGCCCGGGGTGATCCGCACGGTCTACCGGATCCGGCTCGCGCGGGGCAGCGAGCGCGTCTTCTCGGGGTGGGCGTGATGGCGGCGGCGACCGGGCGGCGCGCGACGACCGCGATCCTGGATCCGGCGCGGTACCGGCGCCGGGCGCTCGCGATCGGCCTGCTCGTCGTCGCCGCGATCGACCTGCTGCTGCTGGCGCGCGGCATCAGCGGGTCCTTGCGGACGACGTTCGTGCTCTCCGGCGGCACCAGCGTGCACCTCCCGGTGCTTGCCCTGCCCTCGCGCCTGACCTGCATCGTGGCGGGGATTGTGACCGCGGCCCTCGGCGTCCTCCAGCTGGTGCGGCGATCGAGCGAGAACAGCTCCCTCGTGATCGGCGCCGGCCTGGCGCTGTTCGGCATCGCGTTCCTCACCTGGGCCGGCGCCGGGAAGAGCGTCGACTTCGTCGGGCTGCTCGCGACCTCGCTCGTGGAGGCGGTCCCGCTGACGCTGGGCGCGCTCTCCGGTGTCGTCTGCGAGCGCGCGGGCGTGATCAACATCGCGATCGAGGGCCAGTTCCTGGTCGCCGCGTTCTTCGCCGCGGTCGTCAGCAGCGCGACGCACGATCTCTGGCTCGGGCTGGTCGCGGGGACTTTGAGCGGGGCGCTGATGGCACTGGTGCTCGCCGTCTTCACGATCACCTACCGGGCCGACCAGATCATCGTCGGCATCGTCCTCGACGCGTTCGCGCTCGGCCTCACCAGCTTTCTGCTGCACAGCCTGCTGGTGCCGTTCCAGTCCCAGCTCAACAGCTCCGGCGTGTTCCGGCCGATCGCGATCCCCGTCCTCGATCGCACGCCCGTCATCGGCTCGGTGCTGTTCGACCAGAACGTGCTCGTCTACCTGACGATCCTGATCCTGATCGCGGTCCAGATCGGTCTCTTCCAGACGCGCTGGGGCCTGCGCGCACGGGCGGTGGGTGAGCATCCCCGGGCGGCCGACACGGTCGGCATCGACGTCGAGCGCGTCCGCTACGTGAACGTGCTGATCGGGGGCCTGATCGCGGGTGTCGGGGGCGCCTCCTTCACCGTCGGTGCGACCGGCCAGTTCTCCGACAACATGACCGCCGGCCTCGGCTACATCGCGCTGGCGGCGATGATCTTCGGCCGCTGGCGCCCGCTCGGCGCCGTCGTCGCGGCGGTGCTGTTCGGGTTCACCGACTCGCTGCAGTTCACGTTCTCGGTGCTCGGGGTCCCGATCCCGTCCCCGATCCTGACCATGTTCCCCTACCTCGCGACGATCGTCGCCGTCGCCGGGCTGATCGGCCAGGTGCGCCCGCCCGCCGCCGACGGCATGCCGTACGTGCGCGAGTAACCGCCGGTCCGTTCAAGCGGATCGCCCGTGGGAGCAGTTGTTTGGGGGCCGATCGCCGGCGCTCGGTCGCTTCCCGACGCGGGGTTGCGACCGATCGCCGGCATTCGGCCGAAAGGGGGAGGCGAGCGCGCGGCGTGCGGCGCGGCGACCCGCGATACTGAGGCGGCGACGACGACGGGAGTGCCGGCAGGGCAGGAGGGAACCATGGTCGCGATCATCACTGGGGCAGGCACCGGCATCGGGAGGTCGGTCGCGCTCACGCTCGCCGCCGACGGGCACCAGGTCGTGCTGGCCGGGCGGCGTGCCGAGCCGCTCGTCGCGACGGCGGGCGACATCGGGCAGACCGGCGGGCAGGCGCTCGCGGTGCCGACCGACGTCACCGATCCGGCGGCCGTCGACGCGCTGTTCAAGACGGCCGTCGACGCGTTCGGCAGGGTCGACCTGCTGTTCAACAACGCCGGCATGGGCGGGCCCCCGCTGCCGCTCGACGAGATCACCCCGGAGCAGATGCGCACGGTCGTCGACACCAACCTGCTCGGCTCGCTGCTGTGCACGAGCGCGGCGATGCGCGTCATGAAGGCGCAGCTGCCGCAGGGCGGGCGGATCATCAACAACGGGTCGCTCTCCGCCCACACCCCCCGCCCCAACTCCTCCCTCTACACGGCGACGAAGCACGCGATCACGGGGCTCACGAAGTCGACCGCGCTCGACGGCCGGGCCTTCGACATCTCGTGCGGCCAGGTCGATATCGGCAACGCGGCGACCGAGATGACCGAGCGCATGGAACGGGGCGTCCCGCAGGCCGACGGCAGCCTGCGCCCGGAGCCGACGATGGTCGTCGACGCGGTCGCCGAGGCCGTGCTGATGATGGCGAACCTGCCTCCGGGCGCCAACGTGCTGACGATGACCGTGATGGCGACGAAGATGCCCTACGTCGGGCGGGGGTGAGGTCAAGCGCTCCGAACTCGGGTGCCTGGCGGCGCAGCCGGCTGGTCGACGTCTCGATCACCCTCACCGGCCACCGGTCGTCGGCCCCCCGATCCAGAATTCGGGTGCGGCGCCACCTGAGACGTCAGACCCTGATGACCTCGAGCCCGGGCACGCCGTCGTAGTCGTCGTCTTGCGACGCGACCGGCATGCCGTTCGCAATCGCGACGGCGGCGATCCACGAGTCGTTGATCGGCATCCGCTTGCCCGCGTCACGGAGCGCGAGGCGCAGGATGGCCCAGGCGTGGGCAGCCTGCGCGTCCACGGCCAGCGGTTCGAGAGCCTCTGCTCGGCTCAGTGTTTCCAGCCGCCGAGCCCGCGCCGGACCGTTCTCCGCCGCCAGGACGCCAAGCCGCAGCTCGCCGATCGTCACCACCGAGACCGCGACGCCCTCCGGCGCGCGGCCGGCGAGGCGGCGCTCTGGCTCCTCCGCGATGAACAGGGACGTATCCGCGAGCGCCACCTCGACGTCAGCGTTGTCGGCCGTCACGGAATCGGCAGGTCGTCGGTCGTACCCGGGAGCAGACGCGCCAGATCCTGGGCGAGTCCTCGGTCCGCCCGCCATCGATCACCGTCCCGCACGAACGCGTCCCAGGGCATCGACTGCGGCCGCTGCGGCAGGGGCACGAGCTCCGCAACGGGCCGGCCGCTGACGGTTACTCGCAGGCGCTCTCCGGCTCCCACGCGGCGCAGCACAGCGCTGACGTTGTTGCGCAGATCGCGGACGGGAATGTCAGACATCAGAAACCATTGTAGCAATCTTGCTACACCGCCAGATTGGTGCTCACGTCCGCGGCGCGGGACCTCGGCCCCAACCCGGCCGTCGTGAGCCGCGCGCCGACCAAGCTCGCTGAGAGAAGCGTCGGGCTAGGAGGCGATAGTCGGGCGGGACGCGGCCCGCACGGCAGAGCGGCGCCACGGGCCCTTGAACGCGAGGATCACCGGGATGTACGCGGCTTCGAACGCGGTCGC
>JBAPVZ010000531.1:0-4564 GCA_049283435.1 Candidatus Dormiibacterota bacterium | reverse complement strand
GGTGGGCGCAGGAGCACGGGGCTCAGGGCTTCGGCGTGGTCAGCAACAACTTCAGCCTGGCCCGGATGGTGGAGCCGCGGTGGGCCGGCTGCGCGAGCGCCGATGACGAGGCCTGGCGCGCGTGGCTGACGCAGACCCAGACCCCGCTGATGCCCTGGTCGAGTCAGGCCCGAGGCTTCTTCGTCCGCGGCGATCCCGACGTTCGAGAGGACGCCGAGCTGGTCCGCTGCTGGTACGCAGAGGACAACTTCGAGCGCCTGCAGCGGGCGCGCCGGCTGGCTGCGGAGCGCGGCGTCGAGACGGTCGCGATCGCGCTCGCTTACGTGCTCGCCCAGCCGTTCCCGACCTTTCCCTTGATCGGTCCGCGGCAGGTCTCCGAGACGAGGACCTCCTTCGACGCGCTGGGTCTGGAACTGAGCCCCGAGGAGGTCCGCTGGCTGAACCTGGAAGCGTCGACACGTTGACCGGCGCTGCGCGATCCGCCGAGATCTGGGCAGTCGAGGCTCGTCGCTCGCCACGCCACAGGCTCGGCGAGCCCGAGCCGTTCTGAGGAGACGTCGACATGAGGCCCGAGGACGGCGGCATCGCGCGGGGAGGGAAGAACGTCTACGGGATCCCGGTCGGCATGCTGATGACCGAGTCGCGCTTTCCCCGCATCCCGGGTGACAACGGCAACGCTGCCACCTGGCCGTTCCCCGTCCTCTACCGCGTCGTCCGCGGCGCCGCTCCCGGACGGGTCGTGCGATCGCTCGCCGACGCGACGCTGCTGGAGCCGTTCGTCGAAGGCGCCCTCGAGCTGGAGCACGCGGGTGTCGAGCTGGTCACCACGAGCTGCGGTTTCCTGGTGCTGTTCCAGCGGCAGATCCAGGACCGGCTGCAGGTTCCGTTCGTCAGCTCGAGCCTGCTCCAGGTCCCCTCGCTGGCCGCGATCCTGCCCGCCGGCCGGCGGGTGGGTGTGCTCACGATCGAGCGGGCGTCGCTGACGCCGGCACACCTGGCCGCGGCGGGGATCGACGCGGAGCAGCGGGTGGGGATCGTGGGCATGGACGAGGTCGGAGGGTACTTCGTGGACACGATCCTCGGCGACCGTCCCGAGCTCGACGTGGCCAGAGCGCGCCGCGAGCACGTCGAGGCGGCGCGAGCGCTGGTCGAGCGATGGCCCGACGTGGGCGCGATCGTGCTCGAGTGCACGAACATGCCGCCCTATCGGGAGGCGGTGAGTCGGGCGACGAACCTGCCGGTCTTCGACCTCACGACCCTCGTCGGCTGGGCGGTGGCGGCCACGCTGCCGGGATTCGGGCAGCCGAGCGGCGAGGCTGGCCGGTACCGTCGCGAGGCCTGACCTTCCGATCGAGCAATGGGCAGCGACTGGCGACGAGTCCCGTCAGGCGGTGATGCTGGCGCTCGTCGTCCAGTGCGGGTTGTTGATCGTGCCGTCGAAGTCGCCGCTCGTCTTCCAGCCTTCCACAGCGCCGGAGAGGGCTCCCTCGAGGCCGGCCGCCCGTGCCCGAACCTCGTCCATTTCGGTGTCGGAGAACGGGGTGTACGCCCCGCCGACCCGCAGCGCCTGATCCACGTCGGACACGGAGACGCATCCCGTGATCACGACCGACGTCGGCAGCGACAGCGCATAGCGGAGGCAGTCCTCGGCGCTGACCGCGCCCCGCTGGGGGAGGCGGCCGGCCGCGAGCGGCTTCATCCCGAGCACCGCGATGCCTCGCTCGACGAGGACCGGCAGCACTCGCGCCTCGAAGCTCCGATAGTGGTGATCGAGCGCGTTGAGCGGGAGCTGCACCGCGTCGAAGCGGAAATCCTGTTCGAGCATCCGCAGGTGGACCCCGGGGTCCTTGTGGCCGGTGAACCCGATGTAACGGATCTTCCCCGCCTCCCGCGCGGCGACCAGCGCTTCGATCGCACCACCCGGCGCGAACACGCGGTCGGGGTCGTCAGGGCGAATCATCTCGTGCAGCTGCAGGAGGTCCAGCCGGTCGGTCCGGAGTCGAGTCAGGCACTGGTCGATCTGCGCCGTGGCCGCGTCCCGCGTGTGCGCATCGATCTTCGTCATCAGGAAGACCCGATCACGGTAGCCGTCCTGCAACGCGCGCCCCATCCGGACCTCTGCCTCGCCGCCGGCGTAGTCCCAACAGTTGTCGAGAAACGTGATCCCGCCGTCGATCGCGTGACGGATCAGACGCACGGAATCATCCGGATTCTCGGGCTTTGCCGCGTGCGCGCCGCCGAGCCCGATGACGCTGACCGTCTCGCCAGTTCGACCGAGCGTTCTGTACTGCATCTGCATCACTCCTGCGGGCGCTGATTCCAGATCGACTGCCCGTTACCGTACTACGGGCGGTCGCGGCGCTCGCACCGATCCGCCGATTTATGCGATCGGCTGCTAACTAACTAAAAGGCCGTTTGCCGGCAACTGGCCCTCAAATTGAGCGACTCAGCGTCCGCTTGCCGGCAAACGGCGCCCGACGGCGCCCGGCGCCCGACGGCGCCCGACCGCGCCCGACACGAACGCAGAGTCTCGGGCGCCCGTCAGTCCGGCAAACCTCCCGCTGCCCAGAGGATGCCGCGGACCGTCATCTCGCGCGCCTCGGGTACGTCGAAGTCGGCGTCGACGTGGCCGAGGGCGTTGACGAAGACACGACCCCGTCCCCAGCGGCGAGTCCACGCCACCGGCATCGTCACACCCTCCACCCATGGCGCCTGCTCGCGCCGGCCGAACGTGGTCGTGGCGAGGACGTCGTTGCCGGGGTCCACGTGGAGGTAGTACTGCTCGCTTCTCATCCGGAAGTCGCGCAGCCCGACGACGATCGGGTGATCCCGGCGCTCGGGGACCATCTGCACCGAGTAGTCGATGACATTGTCGGGGTGGGCGACCCACTGCCCGCCGGTCATGAACTGATACGCCGTGTTGGCGCGAAACGAGTCGATGATGCCGCCGTGCCAGCCGGCGAGACCGGCGCCCCGCTCGACCGCAGCCGACAGGCCGTCCAGCTGAGGCCTGGTGATCTCGCCCTGGGTCCAGGTGTGGACGATGACGTCCACGCCACCGTCCGCGGCGAGGTCGACATAGGCGTCGAGCGTGTCCTTGACGACGACGTCGACACCCGCTTGTCGCAGGAGCGCCGCCATCCGTGCGGTGGTGCGCTCCGGCTCGTGGCCTGACCAGCCTCCCCAGACCATGAGCGCCGTCCTGGTCTCTCCCGTCATGGCCGCGAAGTGTAGCCGGAGAGCTCGGGCAACCCGCGGGGAGACGAGTCCGACCTCGTCAGGGGTGCGGTGGTCCGGATCGTGCGGTCCTCGCCAGCCGCCGGGCCTCTCGCAGCGGGGCTGGGGTCCGAACCACCAGCAACGGACGCACCACCGCAGCCGCCGTTTCCGGATCTGTCCTCCAGCCCGGATGGACGAGCACCGGGCGAACCCCGGGTCGAATGGGAATCGGGGTCGATGCCGAAGGATCGTGCAGATGGCGGTCGGTCACCCCGATCGTGGGCATGCCGAGCACCCAGCCAAGATGGATGGCGAGGCCGGCACCGCGTGGGTGATCACGTCCGGTTGCATCCACGAGGAGCACGTCCGGGCGCATTCGGAGCGTCCGCACCGTCCGCTCCAGAAGCGGGCCCTCACGCAGTGCGAGCAGTCCAGGCCGGTAGCGGGCGCCGAACCAGCCGGTCACCGCGACCGAGGCGAGCTGCGCCCCGCCGCGCACGACGACCGCCGCCGCCCAGGCCGGATCGCCAGCCTCGCCGGCGCCCACGATGCCACGAGGCCCCGTCGCGAACACGGCTCCGACCGAGATGTCGAGCAGATCGCCGTGAGTCCAGCGGGACTGTGCGTGGTCGAGCAGTGCCAGCTGCCGTTGCATACTCTCCAACTCGGCGACCTCGGTTGGCCACGCCTGCATCGGCTGACCATAGGTCGACTCCCGCGAGCCGGATACTGCCAAGCTCGAGCCGCCCGGTCTCCGGCGGCCGGGTGCTGGTGACGATGCCGACCATCAGACCGAACCAGCGGCAAGCAACCTCACTCGGTGAGCATCTTCTCGACGTCGGTGCCACTCACGGCCGTAGCGAGCGTCGCCCGAGGCCACGTGCCCGTGCAAGAAGTTCCCCCGACGATGCCGGGACGGCTCAGGAGGCGGCGACCTCGTGCTCGAATGATCGCGCGTTACCTCGACCGACGGCGCAACGCGGTCAAGACCTGCTCCTCAGTCGGGAGGTCAAGACGGCAGGACGCCAGACCTTCGGGGACCACCTGGCGTCCGGTGACATCCCGACCGTCGATGAGGAGGGTTGGCGAAGGATATTCACCCACGAGCTCCTCGACCTGAGCCTGGATCTCGAGGTTGGCCAGGACTCGATGAACGGTTTCGCGCACTCGATCGACCCGTGGGCAGCCGGGCACCTGCAGAATCTCGATCGTGGCGTCGCCGTGCTCCGGGATCACGGTGCCGAGCTCCCGGGGAGTGCCCGTCCATTCATGACCATGACTTCGTCACTTGCGTTCATCTTCATATCCTTCCGCAGTGACGGTAGGCTCGATGGACTGCAGCAGC
>JBAPVZ010000530.1:0-2312 GCA_049283435.1 Candidatus Dormiibacterota bacterium | reverse complement strand
GCGATGACGCGGATGGAGGAGGAGGCGGACCAGCTCGGGGCCGACGGGATCGTCGGGGTCCGGCTCGAGATCGGCCGCTACCAGTGGGGGGCTGACCTCGCCGAGTTCATCGCCGTTGGCACCGCGGTCAAGCACAATGCCGGCGAGCTCCACCGGGCTCCCAACGGGCGCCCCTTCACCTCCGATCTCAATGGTCAGGACTTCTCCACCCTGCTGCGCTCGGGCTACCGGCCGGCGGGACTGGTCATGGGCAACTGCGTCTATCACGTCGCCCATCAGGGGTTGCGCGCATCGTGGAAGCAGATCGGACGCAACCTCGAGCAGACCAATTTCACCCAGGCCCTGTACGAGGCCCGCGAGCTGGCCATGGAGCGGATGACGAACGAGGCAAACGAGTTGCAGGCAGCCGGAATCGTGGGCGCCAGGATCGCCCAGGGCAGCCACGGCTGGGGCGCCCACGTGATCGAGTTCCTGGCCATCGGGACCGCGGTGGTGCCGGTCAAGGTCGAGCACGAGATCGAGAAGCCCTCGCTCGTCCTGCCTCTGAGCGGCTGAGAGCGGACGGCGACCGTGCCCGACGTCGAGCTCAAGCCCCAGGTCTACAAGGACCCTCGCCCCAAGGAGTACTTCGACCGCTTCCATGAGCGCTCGCGGACGCGCGATCCGAACTTCATGTACGAGGTCGTGCACATGGTGACCATGCTCCACGCCCTGGTCTCCTACCGGGCGCGCGCCATCGGAACCGAGAACGTCCCCATCGGCCCGGTCATCCTTGCGCCCAACCACGCGTCGTTCATGGACCACTTCTTCACCGCCGCCTTCATCCGTCGCCGGGTGCGCTTCATGGCCAAGTCGCAGATGTTCACGCCTCCGTTCGGCCCGCTCGTATACAGCCCCGGTGGTGTGTTCCCGGTGCGCCGGGGCCATCACGACGAGGAGGCATTCATCACCTCCTTCGAGATCTTGGGCCGCGACGGCGCCGTCGTCATGTATTGCGAGGGGGGGCGCTCACGCGGGCACGGCTTGGCCGCGACCGCCAAGCCGGGCATCGGCCGGCTCGCACTCCAGACCGGCGTTCCCGTGGTCCCAGTGGCGATCCTCGGATCCGACCAGGTGCGCAACTGGAAGCGCCTGCAGTTCCCCAGGGTCACCGTGCAGTACGGCCGGCCCTTCAGATTCGTCCGCGTCACCGATCCACCCCGCGAGCAGCAGCAGCAGGCAGCCGATTACATCTTCGGCCGGATCAAGGAGCTGCACGGGGAGCTGTCGCGGCTCGGCCACCGGGCGGCCATGCGCAACGCGCGCCAGACGCGGCACTCCGAGCGCCCGGCGCACCGCGGCGCAGCAGCACTCTGAGCGCCGTTTTCGACGGCAGCGGTGCCCTTGCACCGGCTGTATACAGGCTGGTAGGATCACCGCCGTCAACAAGTCGGGGCACGCCTACGAGCTGTTGGGCGACGCCGGTAACTGGGCAAACACCGGCGGATCAGTGACGTCGCGTCCTGGTCCGGAACAAGCTACGAGGAGGAAGAAGTGAAGCGATTCAAGATGCTGCTGGCCACCAGTGGCCTGCTTGCCGCCAGCTCGGTGGTGATACTCGCAGGGGGCGGCTCCGGGGCGGCGGCCGCGAGCACTCTGCCGACGCTGACCCTGACGCTGAACGGCAAGTCCGTGACCGTCGGCGGCCAGATGGTTTCCGGCGCGGTCAACGTCCAGACGACCGAGACGGGCAAGGACGGAGCAGCGACGCTGGTGCATCTGAACGCCGGCGTGGACCCGTCTGTATTCGGCCGCGTGGTACAGCTCATCAACCAGCATCACGGCGATATCAACTATCTGAGCCCCTACGGCCAGATCGTCTACGACGCAGATGCCCCCCATGGAACGACCACCGCGCAGACCGTGCTTCCCGCGGGCAACTACATCGCGCTCAATGGGAACACCAACGGGGTTCCGCCACACGCTGCGTTCACCGTCACGCCGTCGTCGGCGCCGGCCGCCCTGCCGACCGCGGGTGCCACGGAGAATTCGATCGACTTCGACTTCACCGGTCCCACTACCCTCCACACGGGCGAGGTGGTGAGGTTTGTCAACCAAGGGTTCGTCGTGCACATGGACGTGTGGGTCAAGGTTAAGAACATGTCCGCGGCCAAGAAGGTGGTCAAGCTCCTGCTGACCAATGCGCCGCAGAAGAAGGCCGCCGGCCTGCTGACCGGGCAAGGCACCTTCGCGGGTCCGATGTCGACCGGTGGGATCGTCCAGACGACGATCACGGCCACGCCGGGTATCTACGTGCAGGCATGCTTCATGGC
>JBAPVZ010000529.1:0-2469 GCA_049283435.1 Candidatus Dormiibacterota bacterium | reverse complement strand
CGGCGGACCGCGCCGTCCGGCCGCTCCGGCCGGGGCCGGCGGCGGGCGGCCACCGAGCCGGCCTCCGGCGGAGGGTCGTTCCTGATGCTGCTGCCGAAGAGGGTCAAGCACCGCAAGGTGCACCGTGGCCGGCGCCGCGGCGTGGCGACGCGGGGCAGCACGATCGCGTTCGGCGAGTTCGCGCTGCAGGCGACCGAGGAATGCTGGATGACGAACCGGCAGATCGAGGCCGCGCGGCGTGCGATGACGCGGTACGTGCGCCGTGGTGGTCAGATTTGGATCCGCATCTTCCCGGACAAGCCGGTCACGAAGAAGCCGGCAGAGACGCGCATGGGGTCCGGCAAGGGCAATCCCGAGGGCTGGGTCGCGGTCGTGAAGCCGGGCCGGGTGCTCTTCGAGATGGCCGGGGTGCACCACGAGGTCGCGAAGGAGGCGATGCGACTGGCGGCGGCGAAGCTGCCGATCCACACGCGCTTCCTCACGCTCGAGGAGCCGCAGCACGCAGCGGCCACGGCAGAGGGGAACTAGTCCAGTGCAAGCGGAAGAGCTTCGAGAACTCGATGCCGAAGAGCTCGGCGGCCGCCTCAAGGGCGCTCGCCGCGACCTCTTCGAGCTGCGGTTCAAGCTGGCCGTCGGTCAGCTCGAGAACCCGCACCAGATCGGGACCGTGCGGCGCGAGATCGCGCGGATCCTGACCGTCGTCCACGAGCGGTTGCTCGACGAGCAGGTGGAGCAGGCCTACGGCGAGGCCGCCCCGATCGTCGCGACGCCGCCGGCGGAGACGACTGCAGACACACCCGAGCAGGTGGAGGCGAGCGGCGCCGAAACGGAGGCGGAACCGGCCGTCGACGAGACGGTCGAGAACGCGCATGGCGAGACCGCCGAGGCCGAGACCGACGACGCCGAGACCGCCGCCGCCGAGACCGACGAGACCAGGGCCGGCGAGGCCCAGGCCGACGACGCCGAGACGGCGAAGGACGAGAAGCATGACTGAGACAGCGGTGGAGGCCCGCGAGCGCGGGTATCGCAAGATCCGGACGGGCCGCGTGGTCTCGGACAAGATGGAGAAGACCGTCGTCGTCGCCGTCGAAGAGCGCAAGACCCACCCGATCTACAAGAAGGTGATCCGGCGTCAGGAGCGTCTCAAGGCGCACGACGAGCAGAACACGTGCCGCGTCGGTGACCTGGTCCGGCTGATGGAGACGCGCCCGGTGTCGAAGGACAAGCGCTGGCGGGTCGTCGAGGTCGTGGAGAAGGCCCGGTAATGGTCCAGCAAGAAACCCGGCTTCACCCCACGAGACTCCGCAAGCTCCGTCTCGCGGGGGCCCCGTGGGCTCCCTCGGCGATGTCGGAGGTCGGCTGAATGGTCCAGCAAGAAACCCGGCTCAAGGTCGCGGACAACAGCGGCGCCCGCGAGCTGCTCGTGATTCGCGTCATGGGTGGCCACCACCGTCGCTACGCCTCGGTCGGCGACATCGTCACGGCGACGGTGAAGCAGGCGCAGCCGCACGGGCAGGTGAAGAAGGGCGACGTCGTGAAGGCGGTCGTCGTCCGCGTCGCCAAGGAATACCGGCGGCCGGACGGCTCGAACATCCGCTTCGACGACAACGCGGCCGTCATCATCAACCCGCAGAACAATCCCCGGGGCACGCGCATCTTCGGACCGGTCGCGCGCGAGCTGCGTGAGCGGAACTTCATGAAGATCGTGTCCCTGGCGCCGGAGGTCCTCTAGATGCTGGGGAACAAAACGCAGCCGGCCGGGCGGCGGCTCGACCTGGCCAAGGGCGATCAGGTCGTCGTCATCGCCGGCAAGGACAAGGGCAAGCAGGGCGAGATCCTGCGCACCGTCCCCGCGAAGGAGAAGGTGGTGGTCCAGGGCGTGAACCTGGTCAAGCGTCACCTGAAGGCGGGCCAGCGCGCGGGCGGCAACCGCGCGATGCAGGGCGGCATCATCGATTTCGAGTCGCCGATCCACCGCAGCAACGTGATGCTCGTCTGCCCGAGCTGCGGGCGGCCGACGCCGGTCAAGAAGATCACGCTGCCGTCGGGGTCGAAGGCGATCCAGTGCAAGCATTGCGGCGAGCCGTACGAGCGGGTTCGCCGCGCGGAGGCGCAGTAGCCATGGCTGCTGCACCACCCAAGCTCGCGACCCCGAACCTGCAGCGGCTGTATTTCGATCGTGTCGTGCCGGCCCTGCAGAAGCAGTTCGACTACGGCAACCCGATGCAGGTGCCGCAGGTCGCGAAGATCATCGTCAACATCGGCATCGGCGAGGCGAAGGACAACCCGCGCTCGCTGGAAGCGGCCGTGCACGACGTGCGCCAGGTCACCGGCCAGCAGCCGGTCACCGTCAAGGCGCGCAAATCCGTCGCCGCGTTCAAGCTGCGCGCGGGGATGCCGGTCGGCATCAAGACGACGCTGCGCGGGCGCCGCATGTGGCAGTTCCTGGAGAAGCTGATCGGCGTCGCG
>JBAPVZ010000528.1:0-16361 GCA_049283435.1 Candidatus Dormiibacterota bacterium | reverse complement strand
GAACGGCGGCCAGAGCGGCTCGTCGAGCAGCGGGACGGCGAGCGGCACGGTGCGCATCGCGGAGCTGGAGCCCGACCACCTGCTGCCGGGCAATTCGACGCTCGCGTTCGACGAGGTGCACTCGCTGTTCGCACCGCTGACGAAGATCGACGCACAGGGCAAGCTGCAGATGGTGCAGGCGCAGTCGGTCACGTCCTCCGACCAGAAGGTGTGGACGATCAAGATCAGGCCCGGCTGGACGTTCCAGAACGGCGAGCCGGTGACCGCGCAGAGCTACGTCGACGCCTGGAACGCGACCGCCTATGCCCCCAATGGCTGGACCAACAACGGCGAGCTCAATGAGATCCAGGGCTACAGCGACCTCAATCCCACCTCGGGCACGCCGGCGACCAAGCAGCTGTCCGGCCTCCAGGTGCTCGGCTCCGACCAGTTCCAGGTCACCTTGACGCAGCCGGACAGCCAATTCCCGGTCGAGCTGAGCGCGAACCAGTTCGGGTTCGCACCGCTGCCCAAGGTCGCCTACCAGGACCCGGCCGCGTTCGACGTCAATCCGATCGGCGACGGCCCGTTCGAGATGGACGGCCCGTGGCAGAAGAACGTGCAGGTCGCGGTCAAGGCCTACCCGGGGTACAAGGGCGTCGACCAGCCGAAGGTCCAGAAGATCGTCTTCAAGATCTACAGCGACATCCACACCGCCTACACCGACCTGCAGGCCGGCAACGTCGACATCACGAGCGTCGCCCAGGACGAGTACCCGCGCGCGCAGAGCGACTTCCCACACTCCTTCATCGCCTACGCCGCGCCGAGCATGGACTACCTCGGGTTCCCGCTCTACGACCCGCGGTTCAAGGACGTCCGGGTCCGCCAGGCGTTCTCGATGGCGATCGACCGGGAGGCGATCAACCGGGCGCTGTTCGCCGGCGTCTACACCCCGGCGACGGCGCTGACCCCGCCGAGCGAGACCGGTTCGCCGACCCACGTCTGCCCCGCCTGCGCCTACAACCCGACGAAGGCGAAGCAGCTGCTCGCGGCGGCCGGCGGCTGGCACGGCCCGCTCGTCATCTGGTACCCGTCCGGCGCCGGCTACGACCAGACGTTCCAGGCGATCGGCAACCAGCTGCGGCAGAACCTCGGCATCACCGACGTCAGCTACCAGTCGCTGCCGTTCGCGCAGTTCCTGCAGACGCTCAACAACCACCAGGCGACCGGCCCGGTGCGCGGCCACTGGGGCGCGCTCTACCCGAGCATGCAGAACACGCTGGAGGCGCTGTTCACGCCCGGCGGCGGCACGGTCGGGTCGACGAGCTATACGAATCCGCAGGTGACGAGCCTGATCAACCAGGCGAACGCGGCCTCGACGCCCGCCAAATCCCAGCAGCTCTACCGCCAGGCGGAGCAGGTGATCATGAAGGACTTCCCGATCGCGCCCCTCTTCTTCGGCAAGTACGTGTACGTCTACGGGAAGGGCGTCTCGCACGTCACGATCGACGTCAACCAGATCGAGCTCACGCAGCTGACCGCGACCGGCGCTCGCTGATGGCCCGAGCGCCACTGGATCTGGATCTCGATCTCGGCCGGCGGCTCGGGGAGGTGCCCTCGTACGGGCGCTTCCCGAGCGTCGACGAGCAGCTGCGGGAGCTGCAGGCGATCGCGGACGCGCATCCCGGCACCGCGCGCATCGCCCGCGTCGGGAGCTCACGGCTCGGCGAGCCGCTGCTCGGCCTGCGCATCGAGGGCGGCCCGCGGCACGCGCTCGTCTTCGGCTCGCCGCACCCGAACGAGCCGATCGGCTGCCTGACGGCGCTGCACCTGGCCCGCACCCTCTGTGCGGACGGCGAGCTGCGCCGCCGGCTCGACCTCACCTGGCACGTCGTCCCGTGCGCCGATCCCGATGGGATGCGGCTCAACGAGGGCTGGTTCGACGGGCCCCTGACCCGCACCTCGTTCGGCCGTCACTTCTTCCGGCCGGCACCGACCGAGCAGGTGGAGTGGACGTTCCCGTTCGCGTACAAGCGCGCCTACTTCGACCGAGCGCTGCCGGAGACGGTCGCGCTGATGCGCCTGATCGACGAGGTGCGCCCGGTGCTGCTCAGCGCGCTGCACAACAGCGAGCTGGGCGGCGCGTACTACTACCTGTCCGGGCCCGCGCCGGCACTGTATCCCGTCCTGCACGACCTGGCGGAGCGGTGCGGCATCCCGCTCGACCTCGGCGAGCCGGAGGTGCCGCACGCCGAGCGGATGGCACCTGCGATCTACCGCACGACGACGAGCGAGGACGCCTACGACTGGGCAGAGCGGATCGGGCTCGACCCGCTGGACCGGAGCGCCGGCGCGTCCAGCACCGCCTATGCGGCCCGCTACGGTGCGTTCTCGATCATGAGCGAGACGCCGTACTGGACGCACCCCGACGTCGCCGACGAGACGCCGACCGAGCTGGCCTACGCGGACCTGCTGCGCGAGCGCGGCGCCGATCTGCGCGATCTCGGTGAGCGACTGCTCGCCGTGTATGGCGACGTCGAGCCCGACCTGGTCGGCGGCCGGCCGCTGGCGATCGCCGTGCGGGAGTTCGCGCCCAGCTTCCGCCGCATCGCCGACGCGGACGCTCGGCGCAGTCAGGAGCCGTCGGCCCAGCGCCCGGCAACGGTCGCCGAGCGGTTCTCCTGCCTCGACAACGTGCGCTCGTTCCGGCTCCGCTACGCCGGCATGCTGCTTCGCCTCCTCGAGGGACAGGTGACGATCGGCAACGGCACGCCGGCGATTCGCCGTCACCGCGAGGAGCTCGCGACGACCTACGCGGGATGGTGCGCCGAGGCCGAGGCGGCGACGCCGGCGACGCCGCTGCCGATCCGCGACGTCGTCGCCCTGCAGTACGGCGCGCTGCTGGCGGCGGCGGCACATGTCACGAGCCGGCTCACCAGTGGGGACGGCTGACATGGGTCGCTACGTGGTCCGTCGGGTGCTGCAGATGGTCCTCGTCTTTTTCGGCGTGACGCTGCTCATCTACGCGGCCGTCTACGCGCTGCCGGGCGATCCGATCAAGGCGCTCGCGGGCGACCGCCCGCTCTCGCCGAGCGTCGTCCGCGACCTGCGGCACCGGTACCACCTCGACGAGCCGTTCCCGCTCCAGTACGGCCAGTACGTGCTCTCCCTCGCGCATGGTGACCTCGGGGAGGACTTCACCGGCGAGAGCGTGTCCGGCCTGATGGCGCAGCGCTGGCCGGTCACGGTCCAGCTCGGGGTCACGGCGTGGGTGATAGAGGTCGTCGCCGGCGTCGCGCTCGGCACCCTCGCGGCACTGCGGAGAGGCCGGTTCTGGGACCATGCCGTGCTCGTCGTGACGACGCTGCTGCTCGCGATGCCGGTCTTCGTGCTCGCCTACGTCGCGCAGCTCCTGCTCGGCGTGCGGCTCGCGATCTTCCCCGTCGCCGGGGTGCAGGACGGCTGGCCGCGCGACTACCTGCTGCCGGCGGCGGTAGTGGCTGCGTACGGAATCGCGTCGATCGCCCGGCTCACCCGCTCCGCGCTGCTGGAAAGCCTGCACGCCGACTTCGTGCGGACGGCGACCGCGAAGGGTCTCTCGCGGATGCGCGTCGTCCTTCGCCACGCGTTCCGCACCTCGCTGATCCCGATCGTCACGTTCCTCGGCATCAATCTCGGCTACCTGCTCGGCGGCACCGTCGTCATCGAGGGCGTGTTCAACCTGCCCGGCGTCGGCCAGCTGCTGTTCACGTCGATCCAGCAGCAGGACGGACCGGTCGTGGTCGGCGTCGCGACCGCGCTCGTCCTGATCTTCCTCGTCGCCAGCCTCGGCGTCGATCTGCTGTACGGCGTCCTCGATCCGAGGATCCGGTATGAGTAGCCAGCCGTCGGCCGCCCCGGCGACGTCGCTGCAGGCTGCGGAGAGCGCCGGCCTGCTCGGCGACGCCTGGCGCGACCTCCGGCACAACCCGCTGTTCTGCGGGGCCGCGGTGCTCGTCCTCCTGCTGCTGCTGATGGCGGTCCTGCCCCAGCTGTTCGCCGGCTGGTTCGGGCACGGCAACCCGAGCGTGTGCAACCTGTCCTCCAGTGATGGGGGGCCGATCCCCGGTCACCCGTTCGGCTTCGACATCCAGGGCTGCGACCTCTACGCGAACGTCATCTACGGGGCACGTGCCTCGATCTCGGTGGGCCTGCTCGTCACCGCCGTCGACCTCGTGTTCTCTGTCGTCCTCGGCGCGCTCGCCGCCTACTACGGCGGGGTGATCGACACCGTCATCTCTCGCCTCACCGACATCTTCTTCGGGTTCCCGTTCATCCTCGGCGCGCTCGTCATCCTCGCCGTCGTCCCCGCGCGCAATGTGCTCACCGTCTCGATGATCCTCGCGCTCTTCAACTGGCCGCCGTTCGTGCGGCTGATGCGCTCGACCGTCATCGCGACGAAGGACCACGAGTACGTGATCGCGGCGCGGGCGATGGGGGCTAGCGACCGCTTCCTGCTGCTGCGCCACATCGTGCCGAACGCGCTCGCCCCGGTGCTCGTGATCGCGACGCTCGGGGTGGGGCAGGTGATCGTCGCCGAGGCGACGCTCACGTTCCTCGGCATCGGCCTCCAGGCGCCCGCGATCTCCTGGGGCCTCGAGCTGTCGACCGCGCAGACCTACTTCCAGCGCGCCCCTCACCTGCTGATCTTCCCGGCCGGGTTCCTCGCCGTCACCGTGCTCGCGTTCATCGTCCTCGGGGACGCGGTCCGCGACGCGCTGGACCCGAGACTCCGATGAGCGCCTCGGAGACGCTGCTCCAGGTCGACGATCTCCACGTCGAGTTCCGAACCCGCGACAGCATCGTGCGCGCCGTCAACGGGGTCTCCTACGAGCTGCGCGCCGGCGAGACGCTCGCGATCCTCGGCGAGAGCGGGTCGGGGAAGACGATCAGCGCGATGGCGGTGATGGGCCTGCTCGACGTGCCGCCCGCGGTGATCGCCGGCGGCCGCATCCGTTACCGCGGGCGAGACCTGCTGACGATGCCGGAGCGGGAGCGGCGGACGATCCGCGGCAAGCACATCGGGATGATCTTCCAGGACGCGCTGTCGGCGCTCAACCCGGTGCTCAAGGTCGGCTTCCAGATCGGCGAGCGGCTGCGCGTCACCGAGGGCCTCTCCAGGAAGGCGGCCGGCGCGCGCGCCGTCGAGCTGATGGAGCGGGTGCGGATCCCGGCCGCGACGACGCGCGTCAACGACTACCCCCACCAGTTCTCGGGTGGCATGCGCCAGCGCGTCATGATCGCGATGGCGCTGGCCCTCGGTCCCGAGGTCCTGATCGCGGACGAGCCGACGACCGCGCTCGACGTCACCGTGCAGGCGCAGATCATGGACCTGCTCGCCGAGCTGCAGCGCGAGCTCGGGATGGCGCTGCTCCTGATCACGCACGACCTCGGCGTCGTCGCCAACGTCGCCGACCGCATCGCGGTCATGTACGCGGGGCGGATCGTGGAGACGGCGGACGCGATCGACCTCTACGAGCGCCCGGCGCATCCCTACACTCGCGGGCTACTCCGGTCGCTGCCGCAGGCGCACCAGCGACGGGGGCTGCTGACGCCGATCGCGGGGGCGCCGCCGAGCCTCGCCGCGATCCCCCCCGGCTGCCCGTACCACCCGCGTTGCGAATGGCGGGCCGAACGGTGCACGACGGTGGAGCCGGCGCCGGAGGGGGTCGGCGACGACCTCACGCATCAGGTCGCCTGCCATCGCTGGAAAGAGGTGGTCCAGGAAACTCCGCCGGCTCCGTCTCGCGGGGACCCCGAGGACGAGGTGATTCGTGGCTGAGCAGGCGACCCCCATCCTCGAGGTCGCGGGTCTCGCGAAACACTATCCGGTGCTCCGCGGGATCGTGTTCAAGCGGCAGATTGCGGCGGTGCGCGCGCTCGACGGCGTCGACTTCGAGCTCCGCACCGGCGAGACGCTCGGCATCGTCGGCGAGTCGGGCTGCGGCAAGTCGACGCTGGCGAGGCTGCTGCTCGCGATCGAGCGGCCGACCGCCGGCACCGTCCGCTACGACGGCCGCGACCTGTTCGCCATGTCCCGTCCCGAGCTGAAGCGCGCGCGGCGTGAGATCCAGATCGTGTTCCAGGACCCGTACGCGTCGCTCGATCCGCGGATGACGGTCGCCGACCTGGTCGGCGAGCCGTTCGACATCCATCCCGAGGTGGCGCCCCGGGGCGACCGCCGGGCGCGCGTCCGGGAGCTGCTCGAGCTCGTCGGGCTCGACCCCGCGCATCTGCGCCGCTACCCGCATCAGTTCTCGGGCGGCCAGCGGCAGCGGATCGGCATCGCGCGGGCGCTCGCCCTGCGGCCCAGCGTGCTGATCTGCGACGAGCCGGTGTCGGCGCTCGACGTCTCGGTGCAGGCGCAGGTCCTGAACCTGCTGCTGACGCTGCGCCAGGAGCTGCACCTGTCCTGCCTGTTCATCTCGCACGACCTCTCCGTCGTGCGGCACATCGCCGACCGCCTCGCGGTGATGTACCTCGGCAAGATCGTGGAGACGGGCAGCGAGGAGGAGATCTACGAGCGGCCGACCCACCCCTACACGCAGGCGCTGCTGTCGGCGGTGCCGGAGCCGAACCCGCGGCTGCGCGGCGTGCGGGTCGGGCCGCCGATCGTCGGTGAGGTGCCGAGTCCGCTCCGGGTGCCGAGCGGGTGTCGCTTTCGCACCCGCTGCTGGCGCGCCGAGGACGTCTGCACGACCGACGAGCCGGCGCTCATCATCCGGGATGAGTCCCCGCACGCCAGCGCCTGCCATTTCGCCGCGCCACTGCGCGCGGACCATGCAAAGGAGCCGTCCACGTGAAGCCGATCGATGATGCGCTGCTCGCCGACGCCGTCGCCTATGCCGACGAGTGGCTCCGCTACCGGCAGCGCACGCTGCGCGTGCCCGGCATCCAGGTCGCGATCGCGCACGGCGACCGCGTGCTGCTGTCACGGGCCTACGGCGTCGCCGATCTCGCGCAGGGCACGCCTCTCACGACCGAGCATCGCTTCCGCATCGCGTCGCACTCGAAGATGTTCACCGCGACCGCGCTGCTGCTGCTCCAGGAGCGGGGCGCGCTGGCGCTCGACGACCGGGTCGGGCGGTGGCTCGACTGGCTGCCCGCCGGCGAGGGCGAGCTCGGCCGCGTCACGCTGCGGCAGCTCGTCAGTCACGCCGCGGGCGTGATCCGGGACGGCGTCGACAACGGGTTCTGGCAGCTGGAGCGTCCCTTCCCCGACGAGGCTCGGTTCCGGTCGCTGCTGGAGCGGGCGTCCGTCGTCTACGCGCCGAACGTGCGCTTCAAGTACTCGAACTTCGGCTTCACGCTGCTCGGGCTGGTCGTCGAGCGCGTGTCCGGCGTGCCCTACAACACGTTCGTCAGGGAGCAGGTCGTCGAGGCGCTCGGGCTGGCCGGCACCGGACCCGAGCCCGAGGACGAGGTCTGGGATCTGCTCGCCAGGGGTCACTCCGATCAGAACTACGGTCGCGACCGCGTCGTGCTGCCGCATGCCGACACCCACGCGATGTCGGCGGCGACCGGCTTCTACGCGACGGCAGAGGACCTCTGCCGGTTCGGCCGGGCACACTTCCTCGGCAACCGAGCCCTGCTCAGTGACGAGTCGAAGCGGGAGATGCAGCACGAGCAGTGGCACATCGAGGGCGAGGAGCGTGGCTACGGACTCGGCATGGTCACCTACGAGATCGGGGGCAGGCGGCTCGTCGGCCACACCGGCGGCTTCCCCGGGTTCATCACCTCGACGATGTTCGACACCGAGCATCAGCTCGTCGTCACCGTGCTCACGAACGCGAGCGACGGCCCCGCGTCCGACCTGTCGGCCGGCGTCGTGCGCCTCGTCAACCGCGCGCAGCAGGCGACGCCGGCGACGAGTGGCTCCGCGCCGCTCTCCCGGTTCACGGGACGGTTCTTCGGCTACGGCCGCGAGGTCGACGTGGCGCGTTTCGGCGGCGAGCTGGTCGCGATCGATCCCGAGGGTGTGAATCCCCTGGAGCCGAAGACGACGCTGGCGGTGCTGGGGCAGGACTCACTGCGCATCATCGAGGCGCCCGGGTTCGCGTCGCCCGGCGAGGAGGTCCGGTACGAGTTCGCCGCCGGCGGTGAGGCTTCGGCGATCTGGTGGGCGGGCGGCCGGCTGCTGCCGGAGGCGGCGTTCGAGGCACAGCGTGCGTCGCGATTCCCGGCGACCCGTTGACCCCCGCCAGGCGGCGCGCCGCTCCCGGAGCACGCGCCGCCGGCTGGGAGCCGGCTGGGCGCCGGCTATTCCTGGCAGATCTGACCGCCGTCGACGACGAGCTCGGTTCCGGTGACGAAAGACGCCTCGTCTGAAGCCAGAAAGGCGAACGCCGAGGCCACCTCCTCGGGCCGGCCGCAACGGGCGAGAGGGATCTTGTGCTCGTAGGCCGTGATCTCGTCCGCGGCCATCCCCGACTCCGGCGCGAGGTCGGTCCTGATGAAGCCGGGACAGACCGAGTTGACCCGGATTCCGAAGGGGGCGAGCTCGATGGCCATCGTCTTGGAGAGCAGGATCACCCCTGCCTTGGCGGCGTTGTAGTGCGCCTCCAGCGGCTCGCCGAGCAGGCCATTCGTCGATGCCATGTTGACGATGACGCCCGAGCGTTGATCCCGCATCACCCTGGCCACGACCTGCGAGCAGACGAAGACACCCGTGAGATCGACGTCCAGCATGCGACCCCATTGCGCGTCGTCCATTTCCAGAAAGGGCGTGAAGCCACCGATCCCGGCATTGTTGGCCAGAACGTCGATGCGCCCGAGCAGCGTCTGAGCGCGAGCAACCATCACCTCGACCGCCGAGCGGTCGGTCACGTCGACGGCCATCCCGTGCACGGTGCCTCGGGCCCCCAGTTCCTGGCAGACAAGGTCGAGCTGTTCCTGCCGTACGTCGCAAAGGAGCAGTTCCGCGCCTTCCTCGAGAAACTTGGTCGCGATCGCCTTGCCGATGCCGCGCGCCGCGCCGGTCACGATGGCCTTTTTGCCCGGGAGTCCCTGCATCACGCATCCTCAGGAACGGGCGCGTCGCCCTGAATGAAGATCTTGCTGGCATCCCGGAGCGCGCTCGGTCGGGTCCTCGCCAGGAACACCAGTAATCCGATCCCGACGACCACCCAGCCAACCGCAAACCAGTTGGCCTCCTGGATGGGGGCGGGGGGTGCCGGTACGAACTCGAAATACAGAGGCGCCAGCAGGATCACCGCCCCGAGGATGGGAAAGATGGCGTGGAGGACGAGGTTGAACTCTGCTCGCCGCTTGCCCAGGTAGTAGGCGACGCTTCCACAGCAGACCGTGATGTAGACGAGGATGACCAGGACGGTCAGCACGGTGCCCACCACCTCGAAGGCGGGATACGCTCCCAGGGAGAGGCCGAGGGCAAGCGTGACGACGATGCCGAAGACCAGCTGGGAAAGTATCGCGACGTCCGGCGTCCGGAATCGATGGTGGGTGTGAGCGAAGACTCGCGGCAAAGCCCCCACCCGCCCCATCGCGAACGTCAGGCGGCTGGCCGCCGTGACACCGCCGTTGGCATTGCCAAGTGCACGGTTCACCAAAGCCAGCAGCACGACGAGCCAACCGATGCCCCAGAAGCGCTGCGCCAGCACCTGCCATGGGTTCGCGTTCGTCGCGTAGCTCTGCATCCTGCCGAAACCCCAACCGACGACGGCGCCGTACGAGCAGACGAAGTAGAAGAGGCCGATGATGAGCGCCGAGAGCAGAGTCGCCTGCACGATCGTCTTTCTCGGATTGCGCGCCTCCTCACCGAGCGGCGCAGCGCACTCGAACCCCTGGAACGCCAGAATCGAGAAGACCACGCCTTTGAAGACGCCCGACCAGGTCCCCTGCAGTGCGTGAGCCGGATTGAACACCTGCACCGTGTTCGCGCTGCCGCCCTTGACGATCATGAAAACGGCCAGGGCCAGGAACACGAGCAACTCGAAGATGCCGAAGATCACCCCGGCGTTGGTGGCGAGGCGGATCCCACGGTAGTTCAGGCCGGCCGACAGGAGGAGGAGCATCAGCGTCCAGATCCACCAGGGGGCGTTGATGCCGGCGCTCTGGAACGCGCTCTGCATCACGATGCCGAGGACGAGTGAGATGCCCGGCGGGACGATGAGCTCCAGCAGGACATCACACCAGCCGACGAGGAATCCGATCGAGGTGCCCACCGAGTGACTCGCGTAGGCATAGACGCCACCGGCGGCGGGGACGTGGCGCGCCATCTGGCCGACGCTGTTGGCGATGAGGAGAACGACGACCAGCGTGATGATGATCGACAGCGGCATTGCCGGGCCGGCGAACGTGAACCCGATCAGCAGCGAGAAGGCGACCGCCGCCGCCGGCCCCATGTGGGTGATCGCTTGGAAGAGGACCTGTGGGAGGCCTATCGATTCGCCCGACAGGTGGCTTCTCTGCGTGGCCGCCGGATCGTGTGACACCGCCATTCCCGCTCCCTCCCGTTCCTCCGGCCGAGTCCGTCCTGCGACGAGACGACCCCCTTGCTAGCACGTAGATGGATGAGATGTCAACTGGGCCGATCTCGCTCAGCCGGCAAACATCCCTGTCATCACCGGATAGCCGGCGTCATTCATCGTCAGTGGGGTCACGCCTTCCAGTGTCTCCACCGTATGCAAGAGGCTGTAGTGGTTGGCCGGGCCCCGGACGACAGCGCCTTTGGCGACGCCGGCGCCATCGAACAGGGTGGCGACCTGGTTGGTCGCGTTGTCATCCGCGGCCTCATCCCAGGTGACGATGACCAGTGAAGACGGGACACTGAGCAGGCCGGGCACTTCCTGCTGCAACCAGACGTCCCCCTCGCGAACCGTGCCGTCGTGCATGTCATGCAGCAGGTTGGGGGTGATGAACGAGAACGAGGGCACCAGCCCGCTCTCGGTGTCGAGCTGAAGCTGGGGCAGCGGAACGACGTGGGCGGCGCACCGAGCCGCGTTCGAGCGCACGTCGTCGAAGTACACGAACGGGTCGTGCCGCACGGCGTACTGCCCGGCATCGCTCGTCGTGCACGGGGCAGGTATCGACTCCTCGTACGCCTTCCAGGACTTGCCGGCACGCTCCAGCTCGTCACCGAGGTTGCGGACATCGGCGGTGCAGCCAGGGCCCGGATTGCAGTCGGTGTGGATCCCGGCCGTCTGACCCGCCGTCAGTGCCACGTAGTTGGGCAGGCTCGGATGCGTGATCGCGTGGTAGTTCGCGGCCAGTGCCCCGTCCGCGATCAACGTCCCGTTGATGTAGGGCGCGGACGGGGAGCCGACGATCGATGGGTAGCCGTGGTTCTCCATCAGGATCAGGAAGACGTGACGGTAGGCGGGCATCGAGCCGGCCGGGACCGCGGCGGCGCTCGCGCGCGGGGTCGGCGGGGGCGGTGGGTTTGGCGTGCTGCCCGACATCGTGGCGCGTACGGCGAACCAGATGCCGGAGGCGAGGAGGACGGCCACGACCGCTGCTCCGAGCACCGCCATCCCTCTGTTCATCAGGCGCCGGCCGCTGCCTCGCGAATTCCCCTCGGGGATCGGCGCCTCAGGCCTCCGGCTTGCGCGCGACCAGGACGGAGGCCGTGGCGTGCTTGACGACGCCCTGGGCGATCGAGCCGACGAGGAGGTCGTAGAGCGCGTTGTGGCCCTTCGCGCCGACCACGACGACGTCCGGGGTGTGCTCCTTCACCGCCTCCACGATCGAGTCCACCGTCGCGCCGCTGCGCTCCTCGTAGGTCCAGCCCTCGAAGTCGCCGTTCCCGAGCACCTTCGTCGCACTCGCCCTCGCCTGCTCGGCGACTTCGTCGGCCGCGTTGTAGATCTCGTCAAGCCCGGCCACGGCACCGCCCGAGGCCGCGATCTCGACCGCTTCGTTGGCGAGGTGGCGAACGTGCACCGCGATGACACGCGCCTTCGAGGCGCGGGAGAGATCGGCCGCGACCTGCAGGCCGTAATTGGAGTAGTCGGAGCCGTCGATCGCGACCAGGATGGTCTTCAGGTGTGCGAAGGGAGTTGCCGGCGCGCTGTCGTCATCTGCCATGTCGCAGAGTATGGGCGTCGGTCGAAACCGGACCCGCGAGGGCCGCTCACCCGTCCCGCCGGCGCTCGTCGAAGTACTCCTGATAGCGCCGGTAGGCCTCCTGCTTGCGCGCGTCGACGATCTTCGTGTAGCCCTGGAGCGTCGCCAGGTTCGCATGGCCGAGCACCTCCTGGACGAGCCGGACGTCGCCCCCGGTCACCTCCAGCAAGCTCGTCGCCGCCGTGTGCCGAGCGACGTGGGGGGAGCGGAACGACCAGGCGCCGAGGTGGGTGCGGATGCGGTTCACGATGTGGCGGGCGCCCGCCGCCGTCAGCCGGCGGTCGCGATCGTCGGGGACCGAGCGGTCGTAGTTGACGAACAGCGCGAGGCAGGTGTCGGTGCGCACGGCCAGGTACTCGTCGACCGCTCCCTTCGCGTCGTCGGTGAGGAACACGGCCCGCTGCTTCGAACCCTTGCCGGTGACGATCAGACGGTTGCCCTCCCGCGGGATGTCTGGCCGGTCGAGCCCCAGCGCTTCCGAGATGCGGCAGCCGGTGCTGATCAGGAAGTGCACGAGCGCGCGATCACGCAACTCGCGCACGGAGGTGGCCGGGAGCGACGCGAGCAGATGGAACAGCTCATCCGGCGGCAGCGGCTTGGGCAGGCGCTGCTCGACCTTCGGCAGCGTGATGCGGTTCGAGAGATCGCGCTCGATCAACTCCTCCCGGGCCAGCCAGCGCAGCCAGGAGCGGACGGCGACGAGCGCCCGCTGCCGAGAGGCGGGACTCTTCAGGGTTTGCGCCAGGTGACGCTGGTAGGCGCGCAGGTCGTCGGGGCCGAGATCGTCCATGTGCAGCGTGTGCCCGCGCGTGGAGAGGAAGTCGCCGAGCCGGTGCAGCTCGCCGCGATAGGCGCGCACCGTGTTGGGGCTGCGGTTGGCTTCCAATTCGAGCCAGCCGATGTACTCCTCGACGGCCGCCGCAAAATCGAGTCCCATGGCGTCGTGATGCTTCGCGGCGGGGCGCCGCGCTGGCTCAGTCGCCGCCGCGCTGCCGAGAGGGAGGCCGGCCGTCCACCTCGGTGTAGCTGCCGGGCTCGGCTTCGATCGTGTGCGCGGTCGGGCTCCGCTTCGTCACCTGGATGCGGATGCGGTCAGGCGCCCTCGGCCGCACCTTCGGCACCCGGATCGTCAGCACGCCGTTCTCCAGGCTCGCGTCGGCCCGCTCGAAACGGCAGTCGCCGGGCAGCGCGATCTGGCGCTGGAAGTCCGTCGTCCGCACCTCCTGGTGCAGGAACTCGCGCTCCGAGACCTCGTGCCGAGCCCGGATCGTGAGGACGTTGTCGGTGCAGCTGAGGTCGATCAGATCCTCGCTGACGCCGGGCAGGGCGGCGTCGACGACGACCGTGCCGTCCTCCTCGAAGACGTTGATCGGCATCGGCTCGCCGCTCGCGGCACGGCGGCGATGCTCGGCGAGCACCTGCTCCATGACCTCGCGCAGCGGGCTCGTGTACGGTTCGAACGACGGCCAACCAACCATCCCCAGCCATTTTAGGTGTGCCTTGACGAGGTTGCCCGCGGCCAGTCGCAGAGCGCGGCGGTAGGATCCTTGCAACGATCGCGGGGCTGCGTTCGTCAGGCGTCCAGCCCGCCCGCGTTCGGACAGCAGGATCATGGAAGAGAACACGTGATACCGCCCGCCCCTGCCCGGCGCGCCGTGCGATGACGTTCCTCGAAGGACTCCACGGCGCCGTCGCCCTCGTCCTGCTGTGCAGCCTGCTCTTCGCGGAGGAGGCCGGGGTGCCGCTACCCTTCGCCCCCGGCGAGATCGTTCTCGTCGTCGCCGGGCTGCTGATCGCGACCGGCGGTCTCGACGGCTACGTGTTCGTCCCGCTCGCGATTCTCTCCTGTGTCGGCGGTTCGTTCACCGGCTACAGCTGGGCGAACTTCGTCGGCGAGCGAGGTCTGACGATCGCCGCGTCGCGCCTGCACCAGGAGAAGCGCGTCAAGCGGGTCACGACGCGGATTCGTGCCGCGGGGCCGAAGCAGCTCGGGGTGACGCGCCTGGTGCCGGGGCTGCGCATCTATACGAGCCTCGTGGCCGGCGCGGTCGGTGTCGCGCGGCGCACCTTCCTGCTCGGCGTCGTCCCGGCGACGATCATCTGGGTTCTCTTCTTCACCGCGATCGGCGCCGTCTTCGGCATTCCCGCGGCCCGCTTCCTGAACCAGATCGAGGAGTTCGCGATCCAGGGCGCGCTGCTCATCGTGATCGGGATCGGCACCTACATCGCGGTGCGGCGGATCCCCGGCAATCGCCTGACCGCGCTCGCGCGGGTGCCGCGCGTCGCCCGGCTCTGCCTGGCCATCACGGTCGACCTCGGCGTCCTCGCGACGCTCGTCACCGGCATCGAGACGCTGGTCCGCCGGATCGTCGGCGCCGGGGTTGCCGACAGCTGGGTCGACGCCGCCATCCTTGCCGCGGTGATCATCGTCGCCTACTTTCTCGTCACCCGGTTCGGCCTCGGCGCGACCGCCGGCGAGGCGCTGCTCGGAACGTCTTACCGATCGGGCGGCGACGAGCGCCGCGCGGCCGCGATCACGACACCCGGGCTGCAGGCCGCGAGCCGTCGATTCCGATCGCTCAGCGACCCCGGGCTGCTGGAGGTGCTGAACCTGCTGCTGGACCGCGAGCGGACGATCAACGACATCGTCGTCGCGCTCGGCGTCGCGCGGGAGGAGGCGATGGGCCGGCTGCGCAGCCTGACCCGGCTCGGGCTGGTGACGCCGGAAGTGGACGGCGACGACGAGGGGACGCGCTACGAGATCGCGGGATCCGAGGTCAAGGATGCGGTATCACAGCTGATGGCGCTGCAGGCACCGGCTGAGCTGGCGGCGCACGAGCCGCCACCGCCCCCGCCGGGCGATCGCGAGCGGGTGCCCGTCCGCGAGCGGAGACCAGAGGGGACCGGCTCTCCTCCCTGATCAGGCCGTTTCGGGGCCGGTCGCGACCTGGCGGCCGCTCGCCACCCAGGCGTTCGTGCCGCCGGCGACGCTGACGGCCTCGACGCCGCGGCCCAGCAGCTCGTCCGCGGCCTGCATGCTGCGCCGGCCGGACTGGCAGATCATGTAGACCGGGCGGCTCTCGGGCAGCGTCGCTGCCTGCTCACCGACCTTCCCGACGGGGACGTTGCGGGCGCCCGGGACGTGCCCCGCCGCGTACTCGTCGGGCTCGCGCACGTCGAGCACGTAGGCGCCCTCGGCACGAGCGCTGGCGAACGCGTCGACGTCGATCTCCCTGGCCATCGCTGATGCTCCTTGCGTCGTGTTGCTACGGGGTGCAGAGGATCTCGCCGTTCAGCACGGCGAACCAGCCGTCGTCCTGCGCCGCCCAATTCCGCCACGCCTGCGCCAGCCGCTCCAGGTCGTCCGGCGTCGCGAGGCCGCGGTCGCGGGCCTGCTCGGCGAAGCTGGATTTGGTGACGCGGTCCGCCCACAGCCCGCCCCACCATGCTCGTTCTTCCCGCGACGCGTAGCACCAGGCGCTCGCCGAGGTCGTGCAGTCGCTGAAGCCGGCCGCGTGGGCCCACGCGCTCAGGCGGCGACCCGCGTCGGGCTCGGCGCGGTTGCCGCGCGCGATCGCGTGATAGAGCTCCAGCCAATCGCGAAGGCCGGGGTGGTCCGGATACCAGGTCATCGCGGCGTAGTCGGCGTCGCGCGCGGCGACGACGCCGCCGCGCCGGCACACCCGCCGCATCTCGCGGAGCGCCGCGACCGGGTCGGTCAGATGCTGGAGAACCTGGTGAGCGTGAACGACGTCGAACGCGGCGTCCTCGAACGTCAGCCGGTAGACCGATCCCAGCTCGAACTCGACGTTCGTGACCCCGGCCGCGGAGGCGGCCCGGCGGGCGGCGTCGTGCGGGGCGGGGACCGGCTCCAGCGCGACCACGCGACCGGGAGCGACGAGCCTGGCCAGGCCGACGGTGATCGTGCCCGGACCGCTGCCGACGTCGAGGACGCTCCGCCCGGGGCGGAGGTGGGGGAGCAGGTAGGCAGCGGAGTTGTCGACCGTCCGCCATTGATGGGAGCGGAGGACGCTCTCGTGGTGGCCGTGGGTGTAGACCTCGCCCATGCGGCCGGTGTCGCCCATGGCCGCCAACTCTACTGGGGCGTCGCGGTCGCCCGACGAGCCGTGGTCGGGGGGCGATCCGGCGCCGTCGCGGGGTGGCTCGCCGCCCGGCTGCGACGACGCCGGGCGTCAGACGGAGGCGGGCGGCACCGAGGTGGCTCCGGCGGCGGCCGTCGATGCCGCGACGAGCGGCCGCTC
>JBAPVZ010000527.1:0-3632 GCA_049283435.1 Candidatus Dormiibacterota bacterium | reverse complement strand
CCGGCGAGCGATCACCGCCGGCGCCCCCGCGGAACGGAGCCGGCACCGTTTCGTGGGGTGGTCATCGCGCGAGCTCGAGGACGCGGATGGCCGCCGGCTTGCGGTCGACGACGACGCGAGGCGAGCCCGCGCCGTAGTGCACCGTGAAGTCGCACTCGCCGTCGCCGACCCGCATGCCCTCCACGTGCAGCCGGCTGAAGAGCGGCGTCGCGAGTGGTGCGATGCGGAGCGTTCCGTCGAGGACGTCCGCCTCCACGCCGAGCAGCGTCTGCAGGAAGTGGAAGAGGGATCCCGCGCCCCAGGCCTGAGGGCTGCAGCTGATCAGGTACTCGCCGGGGCCCGAGTGGAAGCGCTGGTCGCGCGCGAAGCCGCAGAACAGCTCCGGGATTCGGTTGTCGGCGAACCGCATGCACCCTTCCAGGACCGACCGCGCGAGCAGTTCCGCCTCGCGGGCGAACCCGTAGCGACGCAGACCGTGCGCGATGAGCGAGTTGTCGTGCGGCCAGACGGAGCCGTTGTGATAGCTCATCGGGTTGTAGAACGGACTCTCCGCCGAGAGCGTACGCACGCCCCAGCCGGAGAACATCTCGGCCGCACCGAGCTGTGCCGCAACGTCGCCCGCGTGCGCCGGCTCGACGATCCCCGACCAGAGGCAGTGCCCCGGGCTGCTCGTGATCGACGGGATCTGCGCTTTGCGGCCGTCCAGCGCCTGCGCGTAGTAGCGCTCGCGAGGCATCCAGAACCGCCGCTCGAAGGCTCCGCGGAGCGCGGCCGCCTCCCGTTCCAGGCGCGTCGCGAGCTCGGTGCGGCCGGTCCGCCGGCAAAGGCCGGCGAGGCCCGCCTTCGCGTGGTACACGTAACCCTGCACTTCGACCAGCGCGGCCGGCAGCGCGGCCGGCTCGCCATCGGGGCTCATGAGCGAGTTCGCGGAGTCCTTCCAGCCCTGATTGCGAACGCCCGCCTTGGAGCGCTTCGCGAACTCGACGAAGCCATCCCCGTCGACGTCTCCGTACTCGTCGATCCAGCTCAGTGCCGCTTCCACGTTCGGCCACAGCTCGTCGAGCAGCGACAGATCGGCCGTCCAGCGGAGCAGTTCGACGAGCAGCACCAGGAAGAGCGGCGTCGCGTCGACGCTGCCGTAGTACGGCGTGTGCGGGATCTTCCGCAGCCGGGCGAGCTCGCCGAACCGGATCTCGTGCATGATCTTGCCCGGCTCCTCCTCGCGGAACGGGTCCACGGTCGTCCCCTGGTGCTGCGCCAAAAAGCGCAGGCTGCCACGCGCGAGGTCGGGGTTGAGGCTCAGCGTCTGCAGCGACGTGATCAGCGCGTCACGACCGAACGGCACCGCGTACCAGGGGATGCCGGCGGTCGGCAGGAGCCCGGTCGGCCGGTCATCGGAGAGCACGCGCAGATCCTCCAGGTTCCGCCACAGGATGCCGCCGTCGAACGCGGCGTTGTCGGTCGCGACGCGCGTGCAGGTGACGTTCCAGGCCTCGTACATGCGCTCCAGATCGTCGAGCGCGAGGTCGAACTCCGGGATCTGCTCGGGCTCCTCGTCGAGCAGCGGGAGGATGCCGACGACGGCGACGAAGACGCCCTGCGGCTCCAGGTGCACGGGGATCATCGCGCGAGCGCCCCGGACCCGCGGCTCGGGGTCGATCAGGATCCGGGTCTGCCGCGGCAGCCCGTCCCGGCCCTGATAGCCGAGGACCAACGTGCCGCGCTCGTCGCGCGGCGGTGCGATCACGCCGCGCTGCTGCGCCTCGCCGTAGCCGCGCACCGCGAAAATGTCCAGGAAATCGGCGTCGAACCGCAGCTCCAGCTCCAGCTCCATCGGCCGGCTGGTGCAGTTGTGCAGGCCGATCCGGTCGTGCAGGCCCTCGTGGACGAAGCGCGTGCGGCGGATGCTCAGCGTCTGCTGGTCGATCGGCGTCCCGTCGGTGCCCTTCATCTCCGGGTTGACGAGCTGGAACGTCGCCACATACGCCCGGTCCACGCTGTGGCTCAGGAGGATCGGCTGCTCGCCGTTGACCCGAAGCTCGTAGGTGGAGAGGAAACGGCAGTCCTGGCGATAGAGACCGAACCCCTGCTCGTCGTCGGCGGGGAAGTCACCCCGGTCGTCCCCGACGACGAACGTGTCGTTCTGCTTCAAGAGCACACGATTCGCGAGCACCGCGTCTCATTGTCGCTGGTTGCCGCAATCGCATCGGGGCGCCAGCGACAATGGGGTGATGCCCGCCGCCCGACTCGACCGGCTGCCTGACCGAGGAGCGCGCTGATGGCGCGACCGATCGTCGCCCTCGTCGGCCGGCCGAACACCGGCAAGTCGACCCTGTTCAATCGTCTCGTCGGTCGGCGGCAGGCGATCGTCGACAAGGAGCCGGGGCTGACGCGCGACCGCCTCTACGGCGTCACCGACTGGCAGGGGCGGGAGCTGACCGTCGTCGACACCGCCGGCCTCGACGACCGGCCCGGCAGCGGGCTGTCGGACACCGCCGAGCAGACCCGCATCGCGATCGAGGAGGCACAGGTGATCGTCCTGCTGCTCGATGCGCGGCAAGGGTTGACGCCGGTCGACCGCGACATCGCCGGCATGCTCCGCCGCTCGCAGCGCGCGGTCGTGGTCGCCGCGAACAAGGCGGACCAACCGGACAACGCGTACCTGGCGCACGAGCTGCACGAGCTCGGACTGCAGCCGGTCGTCCCGCTGTCGGGGCAGCACGGCATCGGCGTCGACGATCTGCTGGATGCGGTGCTGGAGCGCCTGCCGCCGCCGGAGGAGCCCGAGGAAGCGGTGGAGGACGTCGCCCGGCTCGCGATCATGGGGCGACCGAACGTCGGCAAGTCGTCCCTGCTCAACCGGCTGCTCGGCGACGAACGGGCCCTCGTCTCCGAGCAGCCCGGGACGACGCGCGATCCGATCGACACCCGCCTCTCGTTCGACGGGCTGCCGGTGACGCTCGTCGACACCGCGGGCATCCGCCGCCGGGTCGCGGCCCGGGACCGCGCCGAGCACTTCTCGCTGCTGCGCGGCATCCACGCGATGGAGCGGGCGGATGCCGTGCTGCTCGTGCTGGACGGGCCGGAGGGCGTGCTGCGCCAGGATCAGCACGTCGCCTCGTACGCGATCGAGGCGGGGAAGGGCCTCGTCGTCGTCGTCAACAAGGTGGACCTGCTGGAAGGGGACGACCGGCAGCGAGTGCACTGGCAGCAGGTGATCCTGCACGAGCTCAAGTTCGCGAGCCACGTGCCCGTCGTCGTCTGCTCGGCGCTCACCGGTCGCGGGACGCAGCAGGTGCTGCCGGCCGCGCTGGAAGTGGTCGGACAGCGCCACGTGCGGGTACCGACGAACGAGCTGAACCGCGTGCTGCGCGAGGCGTTCCTGCAACGACCGCCCCCCTCGTTTCACGGCAAGCGCCTCACCCTGAAGTACGCGACCCAGGCGAGCGGTGAGGCGCCGACGATCGTGCTGTTCGTGAACGACGTTGGGCTGCTGCACTTCTCTTACCGGCGCTACCTGGAAAACCGGCTCCGAGCGCACTTCGGTTTTGCCGGGAACCCGCTGCGTCTCGTGCTGCGCGCGCCTCGCGAAGACCGCCGGTCCCGGTAGGGCACCGACCCGAGGCGGGACG
>JBAPVZ010000526.1:0-5863 GCA_049283435.1 Candidatus Dormiibacterota bacterium | reverse complement strand
GGATATTTTATTTGGCTACACACCCCACCCGAATTAAACCTCGACGCACTAGACCGAGAGGCGACAACAGTGGGCATACGCTACTACCGCGCTGACCGGTTCGGACCCCAGCCGGACTCAGCGCTACGCCTAGCATTTTCCTATTACCCACCAGACCGCCTCGTCGAAGGCGCCCAACGACTCGCCACCGCCGCCCGCCGAGCACTACAACCAACCACCTAACGTTTAACTCACAAAGCTCGCCGCACGAACTACCACAGCCCTCTCTGCCAACCTGGGTTGAGGCACTCGCCCCTGATAATTAATGATCCGAGGGTGGAGATGGAGACTCCCCGACATGACGACGATGGTGACCCGCGCGACCAGATGCCGGTCAATCCTGCCGCTGAGTCCCTTTGGCAAAAGACAGTCTCCAACGCGCTAACTCAGTGGAGCCTGGATCAGCTTGTCGAGAGCAAGTCACTGCGACGTGAGCGGTGGCTTAGTGAGTCGGACCGACCGAGCCGAACTCAGCCAAGACGACTCATGGGGGAGGGCTGCTGGGGACCCAGCAGTTCAAGGGCACCTACCCGAACTTGCTCAACGACGACCAGCGCCGCTTCGACGCCCCACGGCTAATCCCCCTACGTCACACCAACACGTCAGGTATCGAATAACCGAACCCGATGAGGCCCTTGTCTCATTGGGCTGTCTGTCATTGGGCGTCGACGCCTCCGCTGTGGTGGCTCCTAGCTGCAGCTATTACTAAGATAACTAGCCGTGTGATGCGTGCAGTACACGGCTAGTTGAACGATTTGGCTGAAGTAGAACGGAAGTGCGCGACACCGGCTGGCCCCGTAGAAATACCATTGGCATGTCAAAGTCCGACGTAGATACCCGTATATGATATGGTAGCGAGGCGCACAGTTTATGGTAAGTAACCAATGGTGTGATCAACCCGTGCACAAACGGATTAAGTAATAACTTTCCGCAGTGCACGCGTGCATCCAACCGGAGGAGTTGATAACCGCTCGCACGGATCTCTTCATGGCTTACACTCGTCTGAATGCTCCACCTGATCCCTACCCCAGGCGACACTGCACTGGAAAAGATCCTCGCACCCGGGTACTCGGGGAATGCGGTGATGCCGCTGCCGAAGCCTGTCGGCCGCCAGCTCACGACGAGGCGTCAAGGAGGGTGTTGTTGCTGGTAGAGCGCCTACGATCGGGATCCGATAAGCTACCTTACGACATGTGTCGCCCTTTGTCGGGCTACCTGGGCATGCCGCTGCGCGCTGTTTGACCAGTCAGCAGCCGACACCACACCTGGTCCACGGCGACCAGATCCAGGCGGTCAGCAGACACACACATCCCGTCAGCCGATGGGCGTCGAATAACACCTCGTCTTCGAAGGTCGCATGACAGCCTCGGCAATGCGCTCGCGCCACACCCCGCCACGATGCGCCACACCGGTGTGCAGGCAGCCACCGCGGTGGCGGGATTGTCCCGGGGCATCGGCGCAGTAAAGCACTGTCTCCCCGGCCGCGACCGGTAACGACACGACTCGGCGGCGATCCGGATAGCTGATCAAGGCGGGGCTGCCTGGTGTGTCGGGTTGGGATAAACCCGACGCCGTAGGTGATGATCTTACCGACCGCGCCCTTGAGCGGCCCTGGTGCTGAGCTCGCCCCGCATTGATATCGGCTTTGTCACCGACCTCCGGCTATGCCTGACAGATTCATCTGCGCACGGTCGATGTCCGACTCCCCGGGCGTGGATCGGCGGCTCTGGCGCGGCCGACGGCCGGCGTCCTTGAATACCAGCGTTGTCCGGTCGCCGTGCAGCTGTGTGTGCGTGGGTACGGTCTCGTCGGCCGGGTAGTAGGTCAGCCGCGCATCGGCGTGGCTCGTGATCAGGGCCAGGGCATCGAGCACCGGCCGGTAGGTGGCGTTGTGGGGCCGCAACTCGAGTACGTCCAGCAGCTTGATCAGCCCGCACGGGTGGTGGTTGGACTACGACGTCTTGTCAGGAGATCGTCGGCTTCTTTGACCGGTTGGAGTTGCTCGAGCCGGGCGTGGTATCGGTGCCACTGTGGCGGCCCGACCCGGCAGAGGTAAACACATTCGGCGGTGTGGGACGAAAGCCCTGACAGTGTCTGCATTACAGCATCGCGTTGGTGACGCGAAGACTCCTGCAGAGCGGGAAATTCCTGGCAAGAGCATCACCGGTCCCAACGGCACGGTGCGAGGGCCTGGAAATATGTCCTCGATCGTTCGCAGCGTCGCCCGATTGTCGACGTCGAGCGTTCACGCAGGCCTCGATGCCGCGGAGTTAGTGGCTGGGTGGTGTTATGGACACGGTTCGCGAAATGGGTGTGCTTGAAACGAAGAATCGTCTTTCGAACAGTGCCGCCACTGCCCCGGCACACTCGGATTTTCTGAACACGAACGCCCGGCTCCTTCGGTCCCGCTCGATGTCCATGGGGCCTGGCGCACACCGATCCCCATACCCAAGCGCTCTGGTCGACTTGCACTGCGTGCACGCTGGACCGCTTCGCATATTGAGCGCCTAGCAAGCTAGGTCGGTGTATTTCCGCGAGGGGTCGGTGTAATCCCGTCAGTCCGTACCCCTCGCGGAGATACAATCCGGTCAGGCGCGTCGTGCTGGACCCGACCGTCACCCCACGGCCGCTAGTCCGTGGTGTTGCTCGTCGAACGCCTTCACTATGTCAGCGGAGATCCGACCACGGTCGGAGACCTGATGGCCAGCTTCGCGGGCCCATGCGCGGATCGCAGCGGTGCGCTCCCGATTCCCTCGGGGAGTGACCGACAGACGAGAGCGACCGTTGACCATGGCGGTGCGCTTGGTGACCTTGCGTCCCACGTTCGCGTAGTCCGCGAGAATGTCGCGCAGAACGCCCGCGTTGTTCGCCGAAAGGTCGATCTCGAACTCGACACCATCCAGGCCGAAACTCACCGTCTCATCAGCGGCGTCACCGGTCATGTCATCAACAAGTGTGGTCTCTACCTTGCGGACCATGAAGATCTCCTAAGTTCCAGGGGATTGCCTTGGGGCAATGATAGAACAGCTGTCAGCTAAACGTTAAGCAGGGTGTGCAGGCAGAGGAACCGCACGCCGCCCTCGACCGGACCAATCGGCGTTATCAGGCTGGCCGCTATGGCCCGGCAAGTGCGATGCGGTCTCAGTCGATGCGATGCGCCTGGACTGCCCACACTCAGACGGGGCGCCATTGTCGTCAATGCCACAGGACCTCGACGCCACCGTGGCGGGCGATGGTCTTGGTGACCATTTTCTCGTCGTCGGCCTCGACCAGCTCGTTGACCAGGTTCGTGGCTAGCGCTCGGGTGTTGCTCGCTGAGCCCGATCAGCTCCTCTCACCGGCTATCTCTGTGGCTTGGATTTGTTCTGCGTGCCGGGGCGATACTTTCACAGGCCCCGGCGCTGCATCTGTTCATAGGCTTCGCGGCGGCGTTGGTCGGTGATTTTGGTGTAGCCACTGACCGATGCTAGGCCGCGGTGGCCGAGTGTTTCGGCGGTCAGCCGAGCGTCGCCCATCGTCTCTTGGAGCAGTGTGCCCAGGGTGTGCCGCAGCTGGTGGGGGTGAAACGCCGGGATCCCGAGCCGGTGTGCGAGTTGGCGGCAGAGGTGTTGTGCGCCGGCGATGGTCAGCCGGTTGGAGCGGGCGGCTTTGCTGGCTGGTTGAAAGCCAATGAACAGGGCGGGGGAGTGGTCGGTGCGCGCGTGGAGGTAGTCGTCGACCGCGATCCGCGTCTTGTCGGTGACCTGGACGATGCGTTCTCGGTCGCCCTTGCCCAGGACCCATAGGCGGTCGGGTTTCCAGTCGCTGCGGTTTAGGCGCAGGATCTCGGAGATCCGCGCGCCGGTGGACAGCAGCAACAGGATCAGCGCCCGGTCGCGTTTCTGAGCCAGCGTGTCGCGGGGCAGTGCCTCAAGAAGCCGATCCCGGTCGTGTGCCTCGAGTGGCTTGGGGAGTCGTTCGGGCAGCTTCGGGACGTCGAGGGTGGTGCCGAGGTCACCGGGTAGCCATTGTTCGCGGGCGGCGAAGCGCAGGAAGCTGCGCAACGCCACCAATCGGCGCGATCGAGTGGAGATGGCCAACGGCCGCCGTGCACCCTTCGGGCCGGTGCGCGCCCGGGCGAGGTGGCGCTGATAACCGCGCAGGATGTCACGGTCGAGCTCGGCGATGTCCGGGATACCGACGTCACCGCCGGCGAAATCACTGAACCGCCGCAGGTCACCGCGATAGCCCGCCACGGTGCCGGGCGAGGCGTGCCGGTCGAGCTCCAACCACGCCAGGTACTCGTCGATGGCCTGAGACAGCGGCAACCCAGCCATGCCCGGTACCCTACCAGCTAACTTTCATAAATGAATATTTAACGTAGTTACCGACTGGGGGGTCAGCGGGTGAGCAGGATAAGGTA
Organism: Candidatus Dormiibacterota bacterium; assembly: GCA_049283435.1. GTDB lineage: Bacteria > Chloroflexota > Dormibacteria > Dormibacterales > Dormibacteraceae > CAVTSA01. The sequence goes on along the minus strand of JBAPVZ010000526.1, from coordinate 1,422 downwards.
GGTGTCTGCGATCGTGGGTAACGCGAACGATCCCCCCTCAAGGCCACGGCCTCGATCGCGGCCCCCGCCGCACCGGCCGGTCCGGGGTCAGCGCCGCGCGAGCCGGCGTGGCCCGAGGCGGGTCAACGCGGGGGCGCAACCCGGCCAGAGTGACTGTGACGAGTTCCATACGACGTACTTGAGCGAGAGTGGCAATCCATTGGTAACGCCGATGCGCTATTATTTAAGGCGATGAATCTCCAAGAAGCAGCAACGGCGAGTCGGCAATTAATGGACCGTCACGGTCTGACCTCCTGGCACTTTGAGTTCGACAACGCTAAAGGCCGTTTTGGCAGCTGCAACTACCGCACTCGTACAATCAGCGTGAGCCGTCACCTAACCGAGTTGAATACCTGGGACCACGTGGCTAACACAATTCTTCATGAGATAGCGCACGCGCTGGCGGGTAAGCGTGCTGGCCACGGACGGCCATGGAAGCTCCGCGCAGAGGCCATTGGATGCACGACAGAACGCTGTTATGACGCAGATGCTGTTATAGCTCCACCAAAGAAATTCGTTGGAACATGCCCGAGCTGCAAGCGAACGGTCAAGCGGCATCGCAGAATCCCTGTTGCCTGCTCCAACTGTTGCGTGGCTTACGGCAACGGCCGGTTTGACAGCCGTTTCCTTTTCACATGGACAAAAGTCGATCCATGAAGTCATCCAAACCGGCTCGGACACCCTACGTATTCCCGAGCACTGGAAACTAGCGATCGAACAAGCAGCACAAGACCAAGGCACGGTCCTTGCATGGTCGGCCGATCAGTCAGGTCACCAATCCCCTCTGGCTGCGCACCAGCGTGGCTGCGCACAACACCATCTCTGCCCCTTACGCCGACCAGATCATCGCGACCCTCGGCAGTCTCACACCCGCCGGCTTTCGACCTGCAGCCAAGACCACCAGTTCGACGATCACAGCGAACCAGTGGTCCATTCTCCGGCAAGAATCTGATCGTTTTCGTACGTAATAGCCGAACGTCGGCTTCTCCGTGTGGCGGCGAGGGGAGTGCACTGGGCAGTGCCGTAAGTCCCACTCGAACCCCGATGCCTTCACCCGCCCATCACGGCGCGGGTCGAACGCACTTTCGGGAGATCAGATCAACAGTGGACCGTCTGGTCCTTCACCGAGCTGGGTTTATGTAGGGGGGATCAGCAGCGCCGCGATGTCTATATCCACGTCCTGTGTCGCCGTCACAGACGTGACGTGCCGGAGCCGGTGCAGTTTGCGCCGGTCACCGTCGAGGCAGCTGAGCAGGTCATCGTCTTGGGCGGCCGCCACGGCGTCTGGGCCGGTGAATCCTCTCGCGTACAGTCGCAGGTATTGCGACCGGGTCAGGTCCTGGCCCAGGCGGCGGGCGAGCGGTGCCATGGCCTGGGGAATAC
>JBAPVZ010000525.1:0-2212 GCA_049283435.1 Candidatus Dormiibacterota bacterium | reverse complement strand
CGCAGCGGCCCCAAGCATCCGCTCCAGGTCAGCGGTGTCGCGGCCACGCCTCGGCGGTGATCTTTATCAGCACCACATAGGGCAGCGTCGGGGTCGGGAGGTTCGCCACCTCGGGGCGCCGGTTCTCCTGAGCGTCCTGCAAGGCGCGCGGCGCCCAACGCTGCCCGAGCGCGATCAGGTCCACGTCCTCTTCCTCCGGGGTCTTCCACTCCCCGCCGATGAGCGAGCGTCGATCGCGCGGGAGTTTCCCACGTCTGGTTCCTTACGGCGTCGATTTCTTCCTCCGGACCGGCGTGGTGCAGGCCCCTGGGGACGCGGATGCTTTTGCACGGGCGGCCTCGACGTTGGCGGTGTTCCGGATCGGACCGCGCCGCTGACCCACTTGAAGCTAAACACCGGCCCGGTCGACCATCGTCAATCGACGGTACCGACAGGGCTCAGCTCAGCCGATCAGGTGGCGAAGACGAAGCGCGTTGGCGACCCGGCGAAGTCCTTGGAGTCGAGCGCGAACGCCCAGGTCGGCTTCAGCGCGAACACGCTGTTGGACTGGGGGTCGAGCATCTCCATGCCGTAGTCGGTCCCGTACTTGAGGTTCTCGGCCACCAGCATGCGCTCCAGCTCACCAGCGTCGGTGATTCGCTCCACAGCGCCCTCCACGACGACGGGCTCGAGTGGGTCGTCGGTGGTCATCGAGCAGCGAGGCTGACCGCTCAGGTTGCGCGTCTTGCGCGAGCCGTTGGAGCTGCTGAACCACAGCCGACCCTCATGCCAGACGGCCCACACCGGCATGACGTGTGGGGCGCCCGAGGGCGTGACGGTCGCCAGCCAGTAGTCGTGCGAGCGTGCGAGCCTCTCCTCGGCCCAGGACCACGGGAGAAGGCCCGACCCCTCGGTTGCTGGCAGCGTCCCGTAGCCAGGCATGAAGGGCCTGGATGCCTTGGGAGGGAGCATTCTGCGGAACGTACTACCAAACGACCGTCTGGCGCTCCGGTAGCGGATCCACTACCGGGGAACCACAGTGACCACGCATCGCGTGCCGGGAGCACGGCTCAGCCGGGTGTCGGCGGTGACGAGCGAGCAGTCGAGAAGTTCCGCCAGCGCGACGTATCCGGCGTCGTACGCGGAGACATTCGCGCGCAGCTGCCAGACACGCTCGAGCAGCGTGTGGACGGCGTAGCGCGTTGCGCCCAGGTGCCGCCAGGCGTCGAGGGCGATCCAACCATCGTGCGCTGTGATCTCCCCGGCGAGCACACGGCGACGCAGCACACTCGCGACCTCCGAATCGATCAGGTGTGGCACGTGCAACTGCTCTGTCCCGAGCGAACGCCGAGCCGGTCCATCGTTCAGCAGGCCAGCGAGCGCCGCCGAGGCGTCGATCACGATCACCGGGCTGTGTGGTCGCTGTCCAGATCCTCGACGATGGTTGCCACGTCGACATCGAGGTCAGGCAAAAGGCCAAGCAGTGCGGGGTTGTCGGCCCGCCGCGAAACCTCCGTTAGCTCGCGCACCGCGACGGCGCCAACCGAGGTTGCATCCCGGGCGGCCAGCCGTTCGAGCCGGTGCACAACCTCGTCGGGAACATTGCGCAGATACAAGGTCCTCATGTCGCACTATGCTAGCAAGCTGCGAGCGATGCGACGAGTCGACGACCGCATTCGTGGTATGCCGGTCGACCATCCCCTTACGACGATCGGGGGCCGGGCTCCGCCGACCGGCCGCCAGGTGCTCCGCAGGGGGCTTCGGCTTACGGCACGGTTCACGCCGCGTGGCCCCCGCGTGCCTGCTACGGGCAGGATAGGGCGGCGAGCTCAGGGACGTCCTCGATCGAGGTGAGATGGCACATCTTGCAGGTCCGTCCGTCCGGGGTCATCATTGAGCCCGGAGCGCGGTGTCGAACCCCAAACCTCTGAGCCCAACAGGTACACAGAGCGGGCAGCCGTCCTTCCACTACTACTCGGAGGACGGCAGCCGCATCTGGTACGGGAACCGCTGGGGATCCGCTTCCGTGCAGCTGCCGGCCCCGCCAACTTAGAGCCCGGGCCGCCGTCTTCTTCGCGATCTCGAGCATCGCCAGCGATCGCCAACGTGAGGTCCGCGCGCTCATCGCGCGGGGCAAGACCGACATGGAGATCGCCCCCTCCGGGTATCTCCGGCAACCGTTCGAACGCACCTGCGACGGCAAGCCGGGCGGCGTGAGGGCGGGATGCCAGTG
>JBAPVZ010000524.1:0-3180 GCA_049283435.1 Candidatus Dormiibacterota bacterium | reverse complement strand
GATTGCTGGCACTCGGCCCCTACCCCGGGTGCGGTTGGGGCCGTCCGCCGGCACTCGGTCGCTGCTCTGCGCGCTGTTGGGGCCGTCTGCCGGCACTGGGTCGCTGCTCTGCGCGCTGTTGGGGCCGTCCGCCGGCACTCGGCCCCTACCCCGCGCCCTGTTGAGGCCGTCCGCCGGCACTCGGTCGCTACCCCGCGCGCTGTTGGGACCGTCCGCCGGCACTCGGCCGCTACCCCGCGCGCTGTTGTGGCCGTCCGCCGGCACTCGGTCGCTACTCTGCGCCCTGTTGAGGCCGGTCGCTGGCACTCGGCCCCTACCCCGCGCCCTGTTTGGGCCGTCCGCCGGCACTCGGCCCCCACTTCGCGCCGCTTGTTTGTCCCTGTTAAGGCGATTGACAGGTCCACGTCGACCGCGTATTCGTGGGCCGGCCCCCGTCGGGGTGGGCGGGGTGTGGTCCGCGCGCAAGGCCGGTCGTGCCAGGGTGCGGGGTGGCCAGGATTCGCGCAGACTTCGCACCCTCCATCCTGGCTCCGCAATCGCTCCCCGGCCTGCTCACCCGGACGTTTGCGACGAGTGCCGTCACTATGAGGACGTGGCGCACTTCGACCTTTGCATCATCGGTACCGGTTCCGGCAACTCGATCCTCGACGAACGCTTCGACGATTGGTCGGTCGCGATCGTCGAGCGCGGCACGTTCGGGGGCACCTGCCTGAACGTCGGCTGCATCCCGTCCAAGATGTTCGTCCACACCGCCGACGTCGCGGACACGCCCCGGGACGCTGCCCGCCTCGGGGTTCAGGAGCGCCTGCTCGGCGTCGACTGGCCGGCCATCCGCGATCGCATCTTCGGCCGCATCGATCCGATCGCCGCCGCCGGCCGCCGCTACCGCATCGAGGACTGCCCGAACGTCACCGTCTTCGAGGGAACCGCGCGCTTCACCGGTCCGAAGGAGCTCACGGTCGCTCCCAACGCGGGTGGTGCGCCGCAGACGCTGACCGCGGACCAGATCGTGCTCGCGAACGGGAGCCGTCCGACCCTCCCCCCGATCCCCGGTCTCGCCGACGTCGACTACGACACCAGCGACACGATCATGCGGATCGACCGTCTCCCGCGACGCCTCGGCATCCTGGGCGGCGGCTACATCAGCGCCGAGCTCGCCCACGTCTTCTCGTCGTTCGGCGTCGAGGTGACGATCGTCTGCCGCTCCCCGTGGATGCTGCGGGAGGAGGACGACGACGTCTCCCACCGCTTCACCGAGCTGGCGGCGACCCGCTGGGACGTCCGCCTCGGTCGCCAGGGGCGGCGGGTGTCCGAAGCGGGCGGGACGATCACCCTCGAGCTGATCGCCGGCGACGAGGCGGAGACCGTGGAGGTCAACAGACTCCTGGTCGCGACCGGACGCCGACCGAACTCGGACCTACTCGACCTGCCGGTCGCCGGGGTCGCGACGCACGCGGACGGCCGCATCGTCGTCGACGCCAACCAGCGCACCTCGGTCCCCGGCATCTGGGCGCTCGGCGACGTCTCCTCCGAGCACCAGCTGAAGCACGTCGCGAACCACGAGGAGAGGGTCGTGCAGCACAACCTGCTCCACCCCGAAGCGATGATCGAGTCGGACCACCGCTTCGTCCCCCACGCCGTCTTCTCCTCCCCGCAGGTCGCCTCGGTCGGGCTGACCGAGCGCGAGGCCGTCGCGCAAGGTCGGGCCTATGTCGTCGGGCGCGAGGCCTACGCCGGCATCGCGTTCGGCTGGGCGTTGGAGGACACCTCGGGGTTCGCGAAACTGCTCGCCGAGCCGCACACCGGTCAGCTGCTGGGCGCCCACCTCATCGGGTATGACGCATCCAGCCTGCTCCAGCCGCTGATCCAGGCGATGCATTTCGGGCTCGACGCGCACCGCATGGCACGCGGCCAGTACTGGATCCACCCCGCCCTGCCCGAGCTCGTGGAGAACGCGCTGCTCGATCTGCCGCTCGGCGACTGAGGAGGGGCTCCGGGAGTGGAACCGAACCGCCGGCACTCGTGGAAGATCGCCCGCAGCGCCCGCGACGCCTACGGCGGCGCCTGGTGGGCGCTCCGCCACACTCGATCGCTCCAGCTCGCGCTCGTCACGGCGATCGTGGCCGTCGTCGCCGGCCGGCTGCTCGGGCTGTCGATCCTGGAACTGGCGGTGATCGTGCTCGCGGCGACGGTCCTGCTGGCAACCGAGACGATGAACACCGCGATCGAGCTGCTCTGCGACTTCCTGCACCCGACGCCGCATTCCGCGATCGGGCGCATCAAGGACGTCGCGGCCGGCGCCACCGCCTGCAGTGAGGTGGGCGCCGGGCTCGTGCTGATCCTGCTCTACGGCGACCGCATCTGGCACCTGCTCGGCCACTGACCGCGGCCGCTGCGCCGCAGCTCTGGACATCGCCCCCGTAGGATCGAGAGCGTCGCTCGCGTCTGTCAGGAGGGAAGTGCTTTGTCGACTGCGTTGCAGTATCTCGGCCAGCCGCGGCCGATCATCGACGGACCGGAGAAGGTTTCGGGACGGGCGCGCTACACCGCCGACGTCGAGGTGCCCCGGATGACGCACGCGCGTCCCGTCTTGAGCCCGCACGCGCACGCGCGCATCGTCTCCATCGACGCGGAGGACGCCCGCCGCGTTCCCGGTGTCGTGGCCGTGCTCACGGAGGCCGATCTGCCGAGCCACGGCAAGCCGATGAACACGCGCCCATCATCGATCCTCGCGCGTGACTACGTCCTCTACGCCGGCCAACCGGTCGCGCTGGTCGTCGCCGAGTCGGTAGCGGTCGCGCAGGACGCGGCGGAGCTCGTCTTCGTCGAGTACGACCTGCTGCCGCCGGTCCTCGACCCGCTCCTCGCGATGGAGGAGAACGCGCCCCTCGTCCACCCCGACGGGTTGCACGCCGACGAGGACATGGCCAACGTCCATGCCGCGGTCAGCACCGAGGACGAGGACGAGGACGTCAAGACGGCGCCGAACGTCCAGGAGCGCGTGCACTTCCACCGCGGCGACGTCGAGGCCGGGCTCGCGGAGGCGGATGTCGTCGTCAAGCGGCGCTATCACACCTCGACCGTGCACCAGGCGTACATGGAGCCTCACGCGTCGGTCGCCACCTACGACCCGGTCCGCAAAGAGCTCCAGATCTTCACCAGCACGCAGGGTCAGTACGC
>JBAPVZ010000523.1:0-2019 GCA_049283435.1 Candidatus Dormiibacterota bacterium | reverse complement strand
GAGGTAGGTGGCAAACGCCTGGCGTACCGCCGGGGACAGCGCCCCCTGCGAGCAGCTGGCCAGGTACGTCTTCTCTCCGAAGATCGGGAACCGGGCCCGGAACTTGTCCGGCGCGTCCCGCACGACTACTCCCACCTCGACCTCCCTCTTCCGTGTGAGCGACGCTGCTCGATGTCCGCGGCGCTGCTCTCTCTCGGCCACGCTGCCGGCGTCACCGTGCGCCCCATCGTGGCAGGCTCCGGCCGCCGGCGTGCCGGGTATCTATATAGGCGTACGATACATTTTCGTGCGCGAGGCGGGAGAGGTCGTCGGACGGGACACGCTGGATCGCCGGGTCGCGATCGCCGACCGGCTCAACCGCGTGGCGGCACTCGTCATCCGGCTCTACACCGGTGGTCTGAGCCTGACGGCGGGAGCGACCCTCGCCGAGCTGACGAGGTCCGGACCGCAGCGCATCACCGAGCTCGCGGTCCGCATGCACGTCGCCCAGCCGTCGATGACTGAGCTGGTCGGCCGCCTGCAGCGGGACGGGCTCGTCCGCCGAACTCGGGGAGCTGACGACGGGCGGGTCGTGCTCGTCGCCGTGACCCCGCTCGGGGAGCGGACGATGGACGAGCGCCGTCAGTCTCGCGCGCGACGGGTCGCCGGACTGCTCGGCCAGCTCGAGGCGCGGGACCTGGATGCGCTGGGGCAGTCACTACCGGCGCTGGATCGGCTGCTCGAGCGGGGCACCCCGCTCGGCATGCCGGAGGAGAGGGAGAGCCTGCATGGCTAGCGAACGTGAGGCGCACGCGCACCTGAAGCCGGGCAATCCGTTCCGGCAGCCGAAGGCCGTGTACGCAGTCGCGTTCGCGTGCGTCGTCTCCTTCATGGGCATCGGGCTCGTCGACCCGATCCTCCCCTCCCTCTCCAGCCAGCTGCACGCGTCGCCGGCCCAGGTCGAGCTCCTGTTCACGAGCTATCTCGTCGTGACGTCGGTGATGATGCTCGTCACCGGGTTCGTCTCCAGCCGGATCGGCGCCAAGCCGACGCTCGTCGCCGGGCTCGCACTGATCGTCGTCTTCAGCGCCGCAGCCGGCGCGTCGAACAGCCTGGGCGGCATCATCGGCTTCCGGGCCGGTTGGGGCCTCGGCAACGCGCTCTTCATCGCGACCTCGCTCGCGGTCATCGTCAGCTCGGCGAGCGGCGGCTTCGCGGGCGCGATCATCCTCTACGAGACCGCGCTCGGGATCGGCATCGCCCTCGGCCCGCTCGTCGGCGGCATCCTCGGCGCCGTCTCCTGGCGGGGACCGTTCTTCGGCGTCACCGTGCTCATGTCGATCGCGCTGGTCGCGACGTTGGTGCTCGTCGAGCGGACGCCGAAGCCGGTGCGCAAGACCTCGATCCTCGACCCGATCCGGGCGCTCCGCCACCGGGGCCTGGCGACGATGAGCGTGATGGCGGTCTGCTACAACTGGGGCTTCTTCACGATGCTCGGGTACGCGCCGTTCCCGATGCATCTCGACCCGCACCAGCTCGGGCTCGTCTTCACCGGCTGGGGCATCATGGTCGCGATCTTCGCCGTGTTCGTCGCGCCGCGCCTGGAAAGTCGCTTCGGCACGGTTCGCGTCCTCTACGTGAACCTGTTCCTGCTCGCCCTCGACCTGGCGGCGATCGGGATCGGCACCTCCTACCCGGTCGTGCTGATCGTGGCCGTCATCATCGCCGGCGCCTTCGTCGGCCTGAACAACACGCTGACGACCCAGGCCGTGATGCTCGTCTCCCCCGTCGAGCGCCCGGTCGCCTCCGCCGCCTACGGGTTCGTGCGCTTCATCGGCGGTGGGCTGGCGCCGTTCTGCGCCGGGCTGATGGCCGCGTACTGGAACGTGCACGTGCCGTTCCTCGTCGGCGCCGGCGTCCTGCTGCTCGCGATCGTCGTGCTCCGCAGTGGGCATCGCCTGATCGAGCAGGCGGAGGAGCACGAGGTCGAGGAGGAAGAGCAGCCGGCGGTCGGGGGCGCGGGCGCCGGCTGACCTGCGT
>JBAPVZ010000522.1:0-15815 GCA_049283435.1 Candidatus Dormiibacterota bacterium | reverse complement strand
AGGGGACGCCCAACAGGGCGACCCCCCTCCCATTCGTGGCGCAAGTGCCGGCAAGCCAAGCACCGTGAACGCGGCAGCGCTCGCGCCAGCGCCAGGGGCGAGGCGGGGTAAGCTTGCGCACCCCGTCTCCCGAATTTGTCAAGGGCGCGAAGCGGCGAAGCGAACCCTTGACAAATTCGTTCCGGGGGGCAGAGCCCCCAGACAATCCGAGGGCACAATCGCCCACGCCCTGCTGGGCAGGAGCTGCCCAGCAAGTGCGGCCTCGATCTCATTCGTGGCGCAAGTGCCGACAAGCCAAAAACCGTGAACGCGACAGCGCCCGCGCCAGCGGCAGGGGCGAGGCGGGATAAGCTTGCGCACCCCGTCTCCCGAATTTGTCAAGGGCGCGCAGCGGCGAAGCGAACCCTTGACAAATTCGTTCCGGGGGGCGGAGCCCCCAGACAATCCAAGGGCACAACCGCCCACGCAATGCGGGTCGGCCCACCGCCCTGCCCTGGTTGGCTTAGCCTGCCGTGCTGGCCGGGGCGGCTGGGTGCAGGCCTCTCGTCTCCAGGTACTCGCCGGTCGCTCGCAGGTACGCGTCGATGACGTCCGGGTCGGCGGCCCGGCCCATGTGGCCGATGCGGAACTGCCGGCCTTCCCAGGGCGGGAGTCCCCCGCCGATCCGCATGCCGTGGTTCGAGCGCAGCCAGGACGCGTAGTCGGCGAACTGCATGCCGTCGGGAACCCAGAATGCGGTCACGGTCGGCGCCGCGTACGCCTCCGGTAGGACCGCCTCGATCCCGAGCTCCTTCAAGCCGGAACGAACCCGAACCGCCGCTCTCGCCGATCTCGCCTGATGCTCGGCCACGCCGCCCTCGCGATCGATACGGTCGAGCGATGCGCCGAGCGCCTCGAAGACGCTGGAGGGCATCGTCGTCGGCGTCGGATGGCCGGCTTCGTGGCTCTCCGCTTCCCGCCAGGTCGCGAGGTTGAGGTACCAGCCGGCCACCTTCGGACGGCCGTCGTCGACGGCGCGCCAGGCGTCCTTCCCGGCGGCGACGACCGCGATGCCGACCGGGGCTGCGAGCGCCTTGTTGCCGGTGCCGACGACGAGGTCGATGCCCCAGGCGTCCATTTGGAGCTCGACGCCGCCGAGCGAGGCGACGGCATCGACGAGGGTCAGCAGCCCGCGCTCCTTGGCGAGGGTGCACAGCTCGTCGATCGGGTTCAGCAGGCCGAGCGAGGTGTCGTTGTGCACGACCGCGAAGGCCCGCGCTTGCGGGTGCGCGTTGAGCGCTTCGACGACCTCCTCGCGCCGCAGCGGCCGCAGCGGCTCCGAGCGCACCTCGTGGACCGTCAGGCCGAGCGCGCGTGCGATCGTTGCCAGCCGGTCGCCGAAGTAGCCGGTGGTGCCGACCACGATCTCGTCGCCGCGCGCGAGCACGCTCGCCATCGACATCTCGATCCCGGCGGTGCCGGGGCCGAACAGCGGGTAGACGGTGCCGCCGGTGCCGACGATCGCGCGCAGCCGTTCGCGCAGGTCGTTGTAGAAGGCGACCCAGGCGTCGCCGTAGTGCGCGGCGACCGGCCGGCCGAGGGCCGCGAGCACGTCGTCACCGACGCTGACCGGTCCGGGAATCAAGAGCAGCCGCGCGTCGTCTTGCATCACCTCATATCCAACACGATCCGTCGCCCAGAGCGCCGTCCGGTGATCAGGTGGGGCTCCCGCCAGGCACTCACACGTAGTCCTGGGGCTTGTGCCAGACCGTCTCGCCGCTCGTCGCCACGGCGTCCGGCGTCGTCGCCGTCTCCGCTCGGAGCCGCGGCAGCACCTCCGCGGCGACGCGATCGAGCATCCCCAGGCGGGCGTCGTCAGGCTGGTCGATCACGAACTGGTTGACGCCGGCCGCCAGGTAGCCCCCGATGACCTCCTCGAAGGCGGCCGGAGAGTCCCAGGGATCGATCGAATCCTTGGAGACCGCCCAGTAGTACAGCGAGCGGTTCAGCGTGTCCGGGTCGCGGCCCAGCTCGGCGCAGTAGCGGTCGAGCAGCTGGTTGCGCTCTCGCATCTCGTCGACGGTGCCGAACGCGTTCCAGGTGTCGGCGTGCCGGGCGACGATGCGCAGCATGCGCGGCCCGAAGGCGCCGAGCACGAGCGGCGGTCGCGGCTGCTGCACCGGCGCCGGCCGCGACCGCGCCTCGCGCAGCTGGTAGTACTGGCCCTCGTACGAGCTCGTGTCCTGGCTGAGCAGGCGGTCCAGCACCTCGACCGACTCCCGAAAGCGGCCGACGAGCTCCTTCGTCTCCGGGAAGGGGACACCGAACATCGTGTGCTCCGGCTCGTACCAGCCGGCGCCGAGGCCGACGTCGAGCCGGCCACCGGAGATGTGGTCAACGGTGACCGCCTGCTTGGCGAGGACCGCCGGGTGCCGGAACGTGTTGCAGGAGACGAGCACGCCGATGCGAATCCGCTCGGTCCGCGCGGCGAGCCCGGCGAGGAGGGTCCACGCCTCGAGGTACGGGCCCTGCGGGCGGCTCGGCTGGAACAGGTGATCGCAGTCCCACGCGCTGTCGAACCCGAGCTCCTCCAAGTGACGCCAGCGCGCGACGGTCTCCTCCCAGGGCATGTTCTGATCGGTGCAGATGCCGAAGCGCACGGGGCGTGCCATGATCTTCCTCCTGCTCAGGGCGGCCGGCTTGGGCGAGCAAGTATAGACAGTCGCGCCGCTCGCCCCTACCAGCCGCGCGCCCCCGGCCAGGGTCCGATCGGCTCGTCGGCGACCGGCACCTCGTCCACCTGCGTACTGCAAACCTCGAGCCCACGGGCGCGGTAGTTCGGCAGCGCCGCCTCGCCGTCGAGCGTGCAGGTATGAACCCAGACCCGCTCCGGCGTGAGCTGCCAGGCTCGGCGCAGCGCCTCGGTGAGGAGCCAGCCGCCGACCCCCCGACCGACCCATGGGGGGAGCAGTCCGAAATACGCGATCTCGACCTGCTCCCGGCCGGGCGCGTCCGGGACCGGCTGGCGTTCGAGCTCGAAGTAGCCGGCGACGTTGCCCCCGCTCAGGGCCACCCACAGCTCGGTCTGCGGCCGCCGGAGCCAGGCGAGCCAGTCGTCATAGCGCCAGGCGACGCGATCGAGCCAGTGGTGGTCACCGCCGACCGCCGTGTAGAGGAAGCGCGCGAATTCCGGGCTCGGGGTCTCCGCCCGCCGCAGCTCGACCGGGGAACGGGGCGGCGCCGCCGGCCGCAGCGCCGCCTCGTCCCGCATCTCGAGCGACCAGGTCGTGACCCGGCGCAGGCTCACGCCTCTTCCTTCTGCGCCTCCTCGTGAGCCCGGCTCGCGATCTCCGCGACGACCGCGGGGTCGGCGAGGGTGCTCGTGTCCCCGAGGGTCCGGTTCTCGGCGACATCGCGGAGCAGGCGACGCATGATCTTGCCCGAGCGCGTCTTCGGGAGCTCGGGCGTGAAGACGATGTTGGCCGGTGCCGCGAACTTGCCGATGTGCTCGCCGACGTGGGCACGCAGCTCCGTAAGCCGCTCCGGCGACGGCTCGACGCCCGACTTCAAGGTCACGTAGGCGACGATCGCCTGACCGGTCGTCGGGTCGTTGCGCCCGCAGACGGCCGCCTCGGCGACCGACGGATGGGAGACGAGCGCCGATTCGACCTCGATCGTGGAGATGCGGTGCCCGGACACGTTCATCACGTCGTCCACGCGACCGAGCAGCCAGTAGTCGCCGTCCTCGTCCTGCCGGGCACCGTCACCGACGAAGTAGACACCTGGGAAGCGTGACCAGTAGGTCTCCCGGTAGCGTGCGTCATCCCCGAACACACCGCGCAGCATCGAGGGCCACGGCTTGCGCAGCACGAGGTAGCCGCCGCCCCCGGGCGGGACCTCGTTGCCCTCCTCGTCGTAGATCGCGGCGTCGACGCCGGGGAACGGCCGGGACGCCGATCCCGGCTTCAGCGTCGTCACGCCGGGCAGCGGCGTGATCAGCTGCATGCCGGTCTCCGTCTGCCACCAGGTGTCGACGACCGGGCAGCGGTTGCCGCCGATGTGCTCGCGGTACCAAACCCAGGCCTCTGGATTGATCGGCTCGCCGACCGTGCCGAGGACGCGCAGCGAGCTGAGATCGTGCTTCGCCGCGTGCTGCGGACCCCACTTCATGTGGGAGCGGATCGCGGTCGGAGCCGCGTAGAGGACGGTCGCCCGGTAGCGCTCGACGATCGCCCACCAGCGATCGTAGTCGGGATAGTCGGGGCTGCCCTCGTAGAGGATGCTCGTGGTGCCGTTGCACAGCGGGCCGTAGACGATGTAGCTGTGGCCCGTGATCCAGCCGATGTCGGCCGCGCACCAGTAGACGGTGTCTGGCTTGACGTCGAACACGTAGTGATGCGTCGTCGCCGTGCCGACCAGGTAGCCGGCGGTCGTGTGCACGATCCCCTTCGGGCTCGCCGTCGTGCCCGAGGTGTACATGAGAAACAGCAGGTCCTCGCTGTCCATCGGCTCGGGGGGGCAGGTTTGGGGGTCGTCGCTCACCCGCGCCGCCAGCTCGTGCCACCAGTGATCGCGACCCTCCTGCATCTGGACGGCACCGCCGGTGCGCCGCACGACGAGCGTCGAGTGGACGCCGGGGGTCCGCTGCAGCGCCTCGTCCACGGTCCGCTTCAACGCGACCGGCCTGCCGCGCCGCAGACCTTCGTCCTGGGTGAGCACCACCTCGCAGCCCATGTTGTTGATGCGATCGCTCAGCGCGTCGGCGGAGAACCCTCCGAAGACGACCGTGTGCGGTGCGCCGAGGCGGGTGCAGGCCAGCATCGCGACCGGCAGCTCGGGGATCATGCCCATGTAGATGGCGACCGGGGTGCCCTTCTTGACGCCGAGCTCGCGCAGCCCGTTCGCGAACTGGACGACGCGGCGCTGGAGATCGGCGAACGTGATCGCCTGCCGCTCGTCCTCCGGCTCGCCCTCCCAGTAGTAGGCGACCTGGCCGCCGCGGCCCTGCTCGACATGCCGGTCGACGCAGTTGTAGCAGACGTTCAAGGTGCCGCCGAGATACCACCGCGAGTAGGGCAGCTCCCACTCGTAGAGCTTCGTCGGCTCGGTGTACCAGCTGACCCGCGCCCGGCCTTCGCGCTCCCAGAAGGCGTCGAAGTCGACGTCGTAAAGGTCGGCTTTCGCATTCGCCTGCGCTGCGAAGTCGGGCGCGGGCGGATAGCGGCGCTGCTCGATCTGCAGCGTCTCGATCGCGGGCGTTCGGGACTCGTTTGCTGCCATGAATTCACGACTCCTCACGTGCAGGTTCGGAACTGCCTATGCCTACGGTACTTCCGCTCACGCCATCGAGTGCCGGTCACGCCATCGAGTGCCGGCTCACACCCGCGCTGCCAGCCGCCGCGGCGCGATCCTGGCTCAGACCGCGGACACGCGTTTCGTCGCCAGATAGGCGTCCATGCGCTCCAGCGCCAGCTCGATGTCCACCTCGGCCTGCGTATAGGCAAGGCGGATGAAACCGCGGCCGCCGTCGCCGAACGCGGTGCCGGCGAGGACCGCGACGCCGGCCTCCTCGAGCAGGCCCTGGGCCAGCTCGCGTTCGCCAAGGCCGGTCTCCTCGATGTTCGGGAAGGCGTAGAACGCCCCCTGCGGCAGACGGCAGCGCACCCCGGGCAGCCGGTTCAACCCGGCCACGAGCAGGTCACGGCGCCGCTTGAACGTGGTCACCATGTTGTCGACGGCGACGTCCGACTCGGGCGCTTCCCAGGCCTCCATCGCGGCCAGCTGCGTGAACGCCGCGGCGCAGGAGGAGGAGTTGATGAGCAGCTGTTCGAAGCGCTCCGCGAGCGGCCGCGGCGCGACCGCGTAGCCGAGCCGCCAGCCGCACATCGCGTACGCCTTCGACATCCCGTCGAGGAGCACGGTTCGCTCCTTCATCCCGGGCGCCGACAGCAGCGAGACGTGCGCGCCGTCGTAGACGATCTGCGAATAGATCTCGTCTGAGATGACGAGCAGGTCGTGCTCGTTCGCGAGGCGCGCGATCTCGGCAACGTCCTCCTGGGTCAACACACCGCCGGTCGGGTTGTGCGGCGTGTTGACGACGAGGAGCTTCGTGCGCGGCGTGATCAGCGAGGCGAGCTGGTCGAGATCGATCCGGAAATCCCGATCCTCGCGCAGGCGCACGGGCACCGGCTGGGCGCCGATGAAGTTCGTCAGCGACTCGTAGACCGGGTAGCCGGGGTCCGGATAGATCACCTCGTCGCCCGGCTCGACGCAGCTCAGCAGCGTGAACAGCACGACGTTCTTGGAGCCGGGCACGAGCACGACCTCGGCGGGATCGACGGCGACGCCGGTGCGGCCGCTCACGAACCGGGCCAGCGACTGGCGAACCTCGGGAATGCCCCCCGCCGGCGTGTAGTGCGTCGCCCCACCCTGGAGCGCGGAGACGGCTGCCTCGACGATGTTCGGCGGCGTCGCGAAGTCGGGCTCGCCGATCTCCAGGTGCACGACGCTCTGTCCCTGCGCCTCCAGCTGGCGCGCCCTCGCGAGGACCTCGAACGCGCTCTCCGTGCCGAGGCGCTCCATGCGCTCCGCGAACCGAATCGTCATCGCCGTCTCCTTGCTGTGCGGCCCTGCCCTACCACGTGCCGCGGGTCGCGCCGCCGTCGAGGATGATCGTCTGCCCGGTCAGATAGCTCGCCTGCCGCGAGCAGAGGAACGCGCAGCAGGCCCCGAACTCGGCGGGATCTCCGTACCGGCCGGCCGGGATCGCCGCCTTGCTCTCCCGCTCGATCTCCTGGCGGGTCTTGCCGGAGCGCTCGGCGTTCGCCTCGTCGAGCTGGACGACACGGTCGGTCGCGAACCGGCCCGGCGCCAGGCAGTTGATCGTGATTCCGGTCGCCGCCAGCTCGGTCGAGAGCGTCTTCGCCGCCGCGGTGACCGCCGAGCGGAACGCATTGGACAGCAGGAGGTTCGGGATCGGTTCCTTGACCGAGGTCGAGGTGACGATCACAATCCGCGGCTGCTCGGAGTCGCGCAGATGCGGCAGGCTGGCCCGGATCAGGCGGACCGTGCTCTGCAGGGTCAGCTGGTAGCCGGCGTCCCACGCCTCGGGCGAGGTGGTGTCGAAGGTGCCGGGCGGTGGACCACCCGCGTTGACGACGACGATGTCGAGTCCTCCCAGCGTCTCCACGGCGGCGTTCACCGCGGTCGCCGGCGATTCAGGGTTCGCGAGGTCGAGGGGTCGACGGCCCACGGCGCCGATCTCCTCCGCGGTCTTCGCGAGCTCGTCCCTGCCGCGGGCGACGATGTACACCGCCGCCCCTTCGCCGACGAGGGAGGCGGCACACGCCCGGCCCAGGCCGCGGCTGGCGGCGGTGACGAGCGCGCGACGCCCCTTCAGCTTCAGATCCACGCCGTCTGGACCCCGGTCGCGTTCTGCTGGTCGATCATCGGCTAGAGGGTACCTGCCGAGCCGAGCCGGCGTGAACCGGGGCCGTCGAGAGCATCCCGGCAACACGGTCCAGGCGAAGACTTGCGCACCCCCGCCCCCGGTTGCTTCAGGGGGCGGAGCCCCCAGACAATCCAGGTGCGCAGCGCCCCGCCTGCCGGCGAGGCTTCAGCCGCTCGCGCCCACCTCTCGCCGCAGCAGGAACGGGATGCTCGCAACCGCGACGTGCTCGCGGTCGAGCAGCGCCGCCCGCAGCCAGAGCGCCCGATGGTTGTGCAGTGGCGCCGCCCACCAGCGCCCGTCGATCAGCTCCGGGAGCACGACCGTGCAGATCGGCTCCGGATGCGTGCGGCGCCAGGTGTCGACGTAGGCGACGAGCGGCTCGACGACGAGCCGGGTCGGCGACTCGATGACGATGATCCGCATGCGAGCGGGATCCTCCAGGTGACGCTGCCGCCAGGCGACGAGCTCGTCCTGCACCCGGTCGCGGTTGTCGTTGGAGCGGCTGCCGGGCGCCTCCACGTGCACGGCGATGGTCCGGTCGGCGACCTGCGCCGCGTAGTCCAGCGCGCGCATCCCGGGCGCATCGACGGCGAGGACCGGCACGATCGCGACCCGGAGGGCCTCCTTGGCCGAAGGCGCCCGCGCGGGCTCCGCCGTGGTCGCGCTCGTGATGCCACCCGCGCCGGGCGCGGGGATGCTCGCCACGACCGTCTCCGGTCGACGCAGCAGTACGAGCTTCAGGTAGCTGACCTGCGACCGGCCGAGGATGCCCTCGAGGAGATGTCCGGGGTGCCATTCGGGAAGGACGATCGTCGTCAGCACGCCGGGCCGCTTGGGATCGGGCGACGGCAGCTGCTGCTCGAGCTCGCGAAGGGCCCTCGCGATCGGCCTGGCGGCGCCGCCGAGCGGCCCGATCCCGCGACGGCGGCTGACGAGCGTCGGCGCCGCCCCGGCGTGTCCGCGCCAGTGCGCTTCCCAATCCGCCGCCATCGCCGCCGACTCCGTCTCGGATCGCGTCAGATGGATGGCGCGCACATCGGCGCTCAGGGTGCCGGCGTAGGTGAGCGCCACCTCGGTCGGGTCGTCGAGGCGAACGAAGGGAACCGCGATCCAGGGCCGGGGCGCCGCCTTGCCGCGGGGACGGGCCAGGTGCAGGCGCCGGCGAACGCCCGCGTAATACCGCGCGATGGCCAGGAAGAGCAGCACGAGGAGCGGAACCAGCACGAGCACGACCCAGGCCCCCCGTGGCGCCTTGGTGACGATGACGACGAGGTCGACGACGGCCGTGACGACGGCGCCGACCGCGTTGATGACGAGGCTGCGCTGCCAGCCTGGCTCCCGGGATCGCCACCAGTGTCGCGCCATCGCCGACTGGGCGAGCGTGAACGCGGTGAAGACGCCGAGTGCGTAGAGGTTGATGAGATCGTTCGTGTTGGCCTGGAACGCGACCACCAGAATTGCCGCGACGACGCCGAGGAAGACGATCGCCGACGAGAACACGAGACGGTCACCCAGGTAGCCGAAGCGCATCGGCAGGAACCCGTCGCGAGCGAGGATCGCGCCCAGGCGCGGGAACCCGTTGAAGCTCGTGTTCGCGGCCAGCACGAGCACGAGCAGTGTCGCGAACTGGACGACGTAGAAGAGCGGTCGCCAGGGCCCCGCGAACACCGCCGTCGCAATCTCGGCGAGCACGGTCGGGCTGCCGCCCGGCTGGGGCTCGGCGCCGTAGAGCAGGTCGAGGGCGGTCACCCCGAGGAACAGGACGACGAGCAGCGTGCCGAGGAGGGCGAGCGTCCGCGCGGCGTTCCTGGCCGCCGGCTTCTGGAAGCTGGGCACCGTGTTCGAGACCGCTTCGATCCCGGTCATCGAGGAGGCGCCCGAGGCGAACGCGGTCAGCAGCAGGAACGGGGTCAGGGCCGTGGTCGCCGGGCGGGGCGCGTAGTGGCCGATCGCATGGTGGCCGCCGAGCCCCTCGAGGATGCCGACGACGATCAGGACGAGCAGCGCGAGCACGAACAGGTAGGTCGGCCCGGCGAAGATCGTGCCCGCTTCGCGCAGACCACGCAGGTTCGCGAGCACGAGCAGCACGATGCAGGCGAGACACAGCCAGACGACCGCCGGCGCCAGCACCGGCAACGCGGAGGCGACGGCAGCGATGCCGGAGGAGACGCTCACCGCGACCGTGAGGACGTAGTCGACGAGCAGCGCGGCGGCAGCGACCAGCCCGGGGATACGGCCCAGGTTCGCCGCCGCGACCGCGTACGACCCGCCGCCCTGTGCATAGCCGCGCACGATCTGCCGGTAGGACACGGTGACGATCACCATGAGGAGCGCGACCGCGATCGCCAGCGGAACGTTCCAGAGGAGCGCTCCCGCCCCCGCCACGACGAGGACCGAGAGCCCGGCCTCGGGGCCGTAGGCGACCGAGCTGAGCGCGTCGGAGGCCAGGATCGGCAGCGCCTTCAGAATCGAGAGGCGCTCGGAATCCTGCGCGAGCGTGTCCAGGGGGCGGCCGAGGAAGAGCGCTTTGAGCATGCGGCGGGCCCGGGGCACACCACCCACCTCGACCGCCGTGCGATCGGTCGCGACCAGGCGGTCACCAGCCCCCTGGAAACCCTCGCGAGCCAGCTGCGCCCGCGGGATCCGCTCGATCTCAGGCGCGCCGTCTGCGTCCATCATCCCGGTAGGCAGCGTAAATCGCTCAGGAGCTCTTCGTGTTCACGTACCAGCCCGCGACGCCCTGCAGGCGATCTGCAGGATCGACCGCCGGGGCCAGCTGGATGCCACCGACGCGCCGGCTCGTCACGTAGTCGTAGCGCTCCGAGCACAGGAAGACGGCCGGAACCGACTGCGCGACCAGCGATTGGAAGTCGCGGTAGATCGGTGCCCGAGCGGCTCGCGTGGGCGCCGCGCGCCCATCCTCCAGGTCCTTGTCCATGAGCGCCTGCCGGGGCAGATAGCTGCTCGCGAAGTTGAGCGTGCCGGGCGCCGGATCGGAATGCCAGGTTGCGTACTCGTCGGGGTCGGCCCCGCTGTCGATCGCGACGAGGGCGAGCTGGTACTGGTTCGCGACGAGGCGGCTGACCAGCGTCGCCGTCGGCACGGCGTCGACCTGCACGTCGATGCCGATCTTGCGCAGCTGGCCGACGATCGCGGTCGCGATCTGGAGCTGCGGATAGACGCTCGTCACGAGCAGGGTCAGGGTGAGGGGGCGTCCTTGCATCGTGCGCAGGCCGGTCGCCGGATCGACTTTCCAGCCGGCAGCGTCGAGGGCCGCCTTCGCCGCGCCGGGGTCGTAGCCGCCCCCCGCCCCCGCGGCGGCCCGGGGCGCGTACGCCCAGCTCGCCGGCGGGATCGGCCCGAGCGCCTCGGTCGCATGCGAACCCAGCACCTGCTGGATGATCGCCTCGCGGTCGATCGCCCGCTCGAAGGCCCGGCGGACCGGGAGCGAGCCGAGGACGGGTGCATTCTGGTCCGTCAGGCCGAAGTAGAGCCCCAGGTCGGTGAACGAACCGGTCTCGCGGACGACGACGTTCTGGCTCTGGCGCAACGGTGCCAGGTCGGGCGGCTGGAGGGCGCCGAGGCTGTCCGCCGAACCACTGCCGACGGCGGCGAGCCCGTCGGCGAGCGTCGCGTACGCGTGAAAGGCGAACGAGTCGAGATACGGTCGCGGGGTCGCATCGGCATTGCGCCGCAGCGTGACCGTCCGCCGGTCCTTGCTGATCGAGGCGACCCGGAACGGGCCGGTGCCGAACGCGAGCGCGTTGCTGTGCGGGTCGCTCGCCATTGCCTCCTCGCTGATCGTCGAGAAGACGTGGGCCGGGATGATCGGCTGTCGCAACGCGAGCGGGAACGATGCGCTCGGCGCCTTCAGGGTGAACCGAACCTCGTGCTGCCCGATCTGGACGACGGTCGTGTCACGCCACGTCGGCGCCATCGCGGCCGCGGCCGTCCGGTTCTGCAGTGACCGGTAGGTGAAGAGCACATCCGACGCCGTGAACGGCGCCCCGTCGGCCCAGCGGATGCCCTCCCGCAGTTGAACGGTGTACACGAGTCCGTTCGACGAGACGCTCCAGCTCTTCGCGAGCTGGGGCACCGGCCGCTGCTCCCCGTCGATCGTCGTCAGGCCCTGGTAGACGAGCGCGTCGACGTCCTGCGCATTCGGAGTCGTCGCTGCGACCGGATTCAGCGTGCCGATCGGGCCGACCACCGCCTCGGTCAGCGAACCACCCGACGCCGGCATCGGCCGGGTCGTGGCGGGCGCCTGCAGGTTGCCCGAGCAGGCGCAGCCGAGCAGCAGGCAGATGAGAACCAGGACGAGGACAGGAGCGGCGCGCACTACGGCGCCGTCAGTGATCTGCGAAGTAGATGTACGCGATCGAGGCGGCGAGGAACGCCGCCGCGAGCACCCAGGTCGTGTAGTAGAGCTGGCGCTCCAGACCACGCCGGGTGCGGTAGCCGCCTCCGAAACCACTGTCGCCCCCGCCGAGGGTCCCGCCCAGCCCGGTCGCCTTCGGCGTCTGCGCCAGAATCGACGCGACCAGCAGGATGCTGACCACGACCTCGATCACGACGAGCGCGTTCCTCAAGTTCTGCATGCGTCGCCAGCGAGTGTACGGTCTTCACGGCCGGCGGGATCGCCTACGTACTGCGCAACACAGAGAAGGGGCGCCCGGCGGGGCGCCCCTTCGTCCGCTCGTCACCGATCGGCGATCACGCGCCGCCGAGCAGCTCCGAGACCTTCCCCCAGTTGACGACGTTCCAGAACGCGCCGATGTACTCCGGCCGGCGGTTCTGGTACTTCAGGTAATAGGCGTGCTCCCACACGTCGATGCCGAGCACGGGCACGCCGCCGCTCATGCGCGGGTTCTCGCCGTTCGCGAAGCCCTTGACCTGCAGCTTGCCGTCCTGCAGGTAGGCCCAGCCCCAGCCGCTGCCGAACTGCGTCGTCGCGGCCGCCGTGAACGCGCTCTTGAACGACCCGAAGTCGCCGAACGCGGACGCGATCGCGGTCGCCGCCGCGCCGGTCGCCTCGCCGCCGCCGTTCGGCGAGAGCAGCTCCCAGAACAGCGAGTGGTTCAGGTGCTGGCCGGCGTTGTTCTTGACGGCCGTCCGGATGTCCTCGGGTATCGCATCGAGGCCGGAGACGAGCTCGACGAGGCTCTTCGAGGCGAGCTCGGGGTGCTTCTCGATCGCCGCGTTGAGGTTGGTGACGTACGTCTGGTGATGCTTGTCGTGGTGCAGCTGCATCGTCTGGGTGTCGATGTGCGGCTCCAGCGCGTCGTACGCGTAGGGCAGCGGAGGCAGCTCGAATGCCATGTATCAACTACTCCTTTTCTCACTGACGGCATCGACGTCGGTGGCCGCGCCCAGCGCCCGGCCACGAGTTCACGCTACGACTTCGCCGGCCTCTCTCGCCTCGGTCGGAAGTCGGAGGTAAGCCTTGTTCAGAAGGATCGTGAACGGTACCGGCTCAGTCACGAGCGCCCTGACCAGCTCCTTGGGCATACAGGACGCGGCCCGGCGATCGGCGTTGTCGCGGTGCCCTGCAAGAAGGGGCGGGCAGGAACCCAGCCAGGCATGGGGTCGAAGTCCTCGCGGTATTCGAAGGCAAAGCCGGCGAGTTCGATCGCGGCCGGCAGGTCGCGGTTGGGGTGGCACCCACCGGCCAGTCGTGACCAGAGCGGGGTGATGCGGTCTTGCCGGGCCGCGAGTCGACCGCTGCCACGCACATGCTCGAGGACGATCAGCCGGCCGCCTGGTTTGAGGACCCGATGCGCCTCGGCGAGCGCCCGGTGGGGGTCGTCGACCGTGCAGAGCACGCAGGTCGCCACGACCGCATCGAAATGCGCAGCTGGGAACGGCAGGGTCTCGGCGACCACACCGGACATCTGCACCGGTACCCTGCACCCCTCGAGTGCGCGGGCCAGGTGCGCCCGCATCGCCGGATCGGGCTCGGCGGCGATCACCCGAGCGGCGCGCCGGTAGTGGCGGAGGCTCGCGCCCGTCCCGGCCCCGATCTCCAGCACTTCGCCGGTCAGGTCTCCCAGCAGCACCGCCCGACGAGGTGCCAGCACCGCTCGCTCCAGTGGGCCGTTGAGCACGTCGTAGAGCACTGCGAACAGGCGATGCGGCCTCATCGCGAACCGGCTACCCGCGCGATGCAGGCGTTGGTGCCGCGCACCAGCGTCCATCCGACCTCGAACAGCACGCCGATCGCCAGCACGCCGAGGAATACCAGTTGCTCGTCGCCGCCGATCCAGCTGCGACCCAGGGTTGCCTCGACGAAGCTGAACGCGCTCAATGCGAACCAGCCGGCGGCGGTGACCACGCAATGGGCGTGGCGGCAGCGCCAGAAGTTGGCGGCGCACCACGCGGCTGCTGCCAGTGCCGCCAAGCCGTCCACGGCCAGGTCGGCGCGGCGCGGCAACCAGGGGGCGAGGAGCAGCAGGCCTATAACAGCGGCGAAGTAGAACGCCATCGGGATCCCGGTGGTGGGCAGCCACCGGTCGACGCGGCGTTTGGCGGGTGTGTCGGCCGGCAGCCGCGGCGGCGACCAGCTACAGAGCGCACGGG
The DNA here is from genome assembly GCA_049283435.1 of Candidatus Dormiibacterota bacterium. Lineage (GTDB taxonomy): Bacteria > Chloroflexota > Dormibacteria > Dormibacterales > Dormibacteraceae > CAVTSA01. The sequence continues at coordinate 1,810 of JBAPVZ010000522.1, read as the reverse complement.
GAGAGGCACCGGCGTCCTCGGCGACCGTGTCTGGTCGGTCTCTCACTTCACCCCTCCCTTGCATCCCCACGCCACCGACCTTGCGGATCGGGCCGTGATCTTGAACCGTGTGGAGCAGGGATCACCATGCCGTCCTCCTTGTATTCGATCATGTGTATACTCTAAGAGAGACTCTATTGATTGTAGACTCTGTCGTAAATAAATCGGAGGCGCACGCCATCGGCAACCAGACGAAGCAACCGGCGGGGTCCGGTTCGGCCGCAGCGGTCCGCCGCCTGCCTCGGGCCAGACGTCGTGAGCAGATCCTCGACGCCGCAACCCGTGCGTTCGCCAGGGCAGGGTTCGTGGCCACCAGCCTCGACGACGTCGCGGCCGAGGCCGGGGTGACCAGGGTGATCCTGTACCGGCACTTCGAATCCAAAGCGGACATGTACCGGTCGGTTCTGGAGCGCGCGTGCTCCCGCCTGGCGAACCAGGTGGGCGGCGACGACTTCGACGCGAACGCGATCCCGGCCCTGGTCCAGGCAGCCGGCCAGGATCCCGACGCGTTCCGGTTGCTGTTCCACCGCGCGATCAGGGAACCGGAGTTCCAGGAGCTGGTCGACAACCTGACCATCGCCTCAACCGAGATCGCGCACCGGAACCTCGCCACGCAGATTCCTGGCGGCGCCTGGCTCGACTGGGCGGCGCGGCTCATCCCGGCCATGACCGTGGACGCGGTGATCGCGTGGCTCGACGCCGGCCGGCCCGACCCTGACCAAGCCGCGGCCAGGATCGATCAGGTCGTCGCCGGCGTCATCCACGCCGCACAAGGTGCCGGCCGTCCTTAGCCCGCGGGGGCCCCGACCCCCGGGCCTCAGACCTTGGCTCGGCCCTGGTTCTTCACCGCTTCGATCGCGATCGCGGCGGCTTCCGGGTCCAGGTATTCTCCGCCCCTCGTCAGCGGCTGCAGATCCTCGTCGAGCTCGTACAGCAGCGGGACCCCGGTCGGGATGTTGAGGCCGACGATCTCCTCGTCCGAGATGCCGTCCAGGTGCTTCACGAGCGCACGCAGGCTGTTGCCGTGCGCGGCCACCAGCACCGTGCCCCGGCGCAGGTCCGGTGCGATCGCGTCGTACCACCAGGGCAGCATGCGCACGACGACGTCGGCCAGGCACTCGGTGCGTGGCCGCGCATCCGGCGGGAGCGACGCGTATCGCGGGTCGTGGAACTGCGAGTGCTCGGCGTTCGGCTCGAGCGGCGGCGGCGGGGTCGCGTAGGAGCGGCGCCAGGTCATGAACTGCTCGTCGCCGTAGCGCTCGCGAACCTGCGCCTTGTTCCTGCCCTGCAGCGCGCCGTAGTGACGCTCGTTGAGGCGCCACGACCGGCGGACGGGGATCCACTGCCGGTCGAGCCCGGCGAGCGTGATCTCGGCCGTTCGGATCGACCGCTGGAGCAGGGACGTGTGCACGACCCAGGGGAGCAGGCCGCGCTCGAGCAGCAACTCGGCAGCGCGTCGCGCCTCCACCTCGCCGCGCTCGCTCAGGCCGACATCGACCCAGCCGGAGAACAGATCGAGCGCGTTCCACTCGCTCTCGCCGTGCCGGAGCAGGACCAGGCTGCAACTCATCGCGACGCCACCTCCCTCACCGCCTCGACGAGTGCGCTGAAGGCGGCGGCGTCGAGGCTGGCACCGCCGACCAGGCAGCCGTCGCACGCTTCGAGCGCTGCGAACGCCGAGACGTTCTCCGACTTCACGCTGCCGCCGTACAGCACGCGCAGCTCGGCCGCCGCGGCCGTGCCGATCACGGTCGCCGCCTCGGCCCGCACA
>JBAPVZ010000521.1:0-3007 GCA_049283435.1 Candidatus Dormiibacterota bacterium | reverse complement strand
CGCACGCGACGGCGGTAGCCGGCGACGACGGCGTCGACGCGCCGCGGATCGCGCGCGCCCTGGCTATAGAGGAGGAAGGCCAGCGCCCAGATGCGCGCCGCGCGGCCGGCCCCGACCCAGTCGACGAGGACGAGCCCGCGGTCCGGTGATGCGAGGACGTTCGCCATCACGAAGTCGGGATGGGCAAGGGCCTGCGGCAGGCCGTCACCGCCGTCGAAGCCGAGGACCTCCTCGCGCAAGGTCGCATACCGCGCACGCTGACCGGCCGGTGCCGTCCCGGCGGCGTCGGCCAGAAACTGCGCCGTCGCCGTGAGCTCCTCGCGGGGACCGCCGTCCGCGAGGTGATGCCAGGCGCCGCCCGGTTGCGCGACCGCACCGGTCGCAGGCGACAGTGTGTGGAGCTGCCCGAGCAGCTCTCCGAGACGGCGCACCCCGCCGAGTTTGCGGATCGCCTCCGACCGTTGTTCCCGGGGGACGTCCGGCACGAAATCGGTGACGAGGACGGCCTGGCCGGCCAGCTCGGACACCGCATCCTCCGCGGCGCACCGTTCGGCGGGGAAGTCGTGCTCCGCGAGCAATCGCAGGATCTCCGCGTCGCGCACGGCGCATGCGATCGCGCGCGTCGCCGGCAAGATCCGCGCGACCCAGGGCCCACCGTCGTGCCGGTCGACGCGAAAGACGCCCAGATCCAGCTCCGTGAGCTGCGCGACCCGGATCCCGTAGCGAGCTTCGAGATGGGCGGGCAGGTGCTCGACCCCGGTTCGCGCGGCCACCCGCTCGGCGAAGCGCGAGCCGTTCGGGGTGCCCGGCGCAGGAACGTGCGCGGTCATGACCGTCGGTTCTGGATTCCGAGCGCCCCGGTCCGCGGCGGCGGTCAGCGGCGTCGCGGCGGGATCGACGAGCGCCGCCAGCGTTCTGCGGGTGTGCGCGACGTGCTCGGCGCCGACCCGGTCCAGGAGCTCGGCGTCCAGCCGCCCGATGGCAGATCGCACGATCGCGGCCGCTTGCTTGCCCCGTTCGGTCAGTGAGATCGTCAGGTGCCGGCGGTCGTCCGCATCCACCTCACGGTCGGCGTAACCCCGTTCGACGAGCGCGTCGACGAGCTGTCCCGCCGCCTGCTTCGACACGCCGAGCTCTTCGATGATCTGGCTGAGCGGTGCGTCCGCGCCGGCGATCGCACCGATGACATAGATGCCGTTTCGCGGGACGTCGTCGTAGCCGCCGGCGGCGAGGGCCGACCGGAGCGCCTCTCCGTAGACCGTCCGTGCGGCTCGGAGGAGGGCCGGAAACGACAGCGAGACGGCGTTCGACCGGCGCTGTTCTGAGGCCACCGGTCGAGGCTACTAGACAAGGAATGCAACAGTCAAGTATCTTTACTAAATCATTACTGCGCCGCGGTCAGCAAGCGGCGTCGCAACGTGTCCTGCGTGCGCTCGGTGATGCCGAGCTGGGCCAGGAAGCCTGCGACACCCCCGTAGCGCGCCTGGAGGTGACGGAAGAGACCGCGCGTCATCGCCGGCTCCTCCACATACCAGCGCCGCTCGGGGTCCTCGACGCCGGCCGCTGCGGCCAGCCGGGAGGCGCTGAGGAGATAGTCGTCGACCACGACGTCGGGAGGGCAGCCGGCGAGCGAGAGGAGCAGCGCCGCGACGATGCCGGTGCGGTCCTTGCCGACCTGGCAGTGAACCACGATGCCGCCGGGACCGGCGCCGGCGATCGCACGGAGCACGTCGGCGAGCGACGCGCGCGCCCGCTCGACAGTCCACGGATAGCACTCGGCTCGATTCTGCCGCGCGAACCGCGCGGCCAGCTCGTCGGCGTCGGCGTCACCGAGCAGCGGGATCGGCCGGTATCCGTCCCAGTCGCGGCACGGGCTCGGGACCAGTCGCAATTCCGCTCGTGTCCGCAGATCGATCACCGTTCGGACGCCGGTTGCGAGCATCGCGCGACGGCCGTCGTCGGTCAGCCGCTGGAGGCCGTCCGAGCGGATCACGACGCCGAACGCGGTCCGACCTTCGCCGGCCGGCAGCCCGCCCAGGTCGCGGGCAATTGCGCAAGCTGGGCCACGCGACCCAGCGAGCATCGTGACCTGGCGGACCGGACACCTCGCGCTCGCCTACGAGCCGAGCCCGGCGAGGAACGTGACCGTCGACTCGAGCGCCTCGTGCGCTTCGGAGAACTGCAGATGGAACTGATATTCGTGAGGAAGCCGCGGTTCGTGGGCCCCCTCCCAGAGCTGCGTCGTGACCGGGACCCCGAGGGAGCGGAGACGTCTCGCCATCGGCACCGTCTGGATCTCCGTCAGCCCGTCGCCGTTGCCGCCCGAGAGATAGGTCGGGGGAAAGTCGCTGGTCACGTGGTCGATCGTCCCCATCTCGGTGCCGGCCCGGGACGATCGCCAGTCGCGGGTGCCGGACCACGACCAGAGTGCGATGCCGAGGCCCCAGGCCACGACGCCGTTCGCTCGCGCGATCGAGCCCAATTCGTAGATGCCGCAATGGAGAATGACGCCGCGCAGCTGCGCCGCCGCGATCGCCGGCGCAACACCGACCCGCGCGGCATAGGACGGATTCGTGACGAGCGCCGCCATCTGACTCGCGAGCTGAGCGCCGGCGGAATCGCCCGCCAGCACCAGCCGGCCCGGATCGATCCCGAGCTCCGGGGCGTGGCCGACGAGGTACGCCAGGGCGGCGTTCAGCTCGTGCAGCGCGAGGGGGTAGTGACGCTCGGGCCCGACCGAGTAGTTCACCGCGACAGCCGCATATCCTCTGGCGGCGAGGATCCGGAGGTAGGGCGCGACCTCGTCCTTGGAGCCCGAGATCCAGGCGCCGCCGTGGATCCACACGATCGTGGTCGGCGGGTCGTGGCCGGCCGCGGGGGTGAAGACGTCGAGCGTCGTCGCCGCCCCCCGGTCCCCGTACGGAATGCCGATCCGCTCCCGCCAACCGTCGCGCGGCGTGTGGGCGGCCAGCTCGGACCGCGTGCGGCGGCCGCCGCATTCGAAGAC
>JBAPVZ010000520.1:0-6726 GCA_049283435.1 Candidatus Dormiibacterota bacterium | reverse complement strand
TGCGACCCGAACTGCTTGTTGTAGGCGCTGATCGCCGACTTCGCAGTCGGCACCTGCTGCGGGTTGATCGCGGCGATCGTCGCATAGGTGCCCGGCGCCATCGCGCCGGCCGCCTTCACGCAGTTGGAATCCTGAATGATGCCGTCACCGCCCATGTACGGCGTCGTGTCGGTGAAGCCGACGCTCGCCATCTCCTGACGCGGGACGCACGAGTTGGTCGCCGTGACGCCACCCCAGTAGATGCCCTGCGCGCCGGCGTTCTTCGCCTTCTGCAGGAACGGCGTGTAGTCCTGCGTGCTCTGCCAGTCGAAGTTCTGCTGCTGGACGACCTGGCCGCCGAGCTTCTTGAACTCGCCTGCGAAGGCGTTCGCGATGCCGAGCCCGTAGGTCTCGTTGTCGTCGCCGACCGCGACCTTGCGCAGCTTCAGCTGGTTGTACGCGTAGTCGGCCATCGCCGGGCCCTGGTTGGTGTCGATGGTGACGATCCGGAAGAACGGGTTCGGGTTGCCCTTGCGCAGCGCCGAGGCCGCCCCGTTGCAGTTGAGGTCGTCGCGCGTCAGGCACTGGTTGGTCGTCGCCGGGCTGATCATCGGCAGCGTGTTCTGCGCCCCGATCGGGATCTCGGCCTGACCGACGTTCGAGTTCAGCGGCCCGATCATGCCGAGGATCTGGGCATCCCCGGCCATCGCCTGCACGTTCTGGGCGCCCTTCGACGGGTCGTGGGTGCCGTTGACCGCGTCGTCGTAGTCCTTGAACTGCAGCTTGAATCCGTCGATCGAGCCCTGCTTCTGGATCGCGAGCTCGGCGCCGTTCGCGATCGGCTGGCCCTGCGAGGCGTCGGTGCCGTTCAGCGGGACATCGGCCCCGATCACGATCGTCCCCTTGTTGCTGGTGCCGCTGCTTCCGCCGTTGCCCCCGCAGGCGACGACGGCGAGCATCACGCCGGCGGCGACTGCGATCGGGCGCAGCCGCTTCATCACGTTCATGTCCGGCTACCCATCACGTTGTGTCGTGCCTCCGATATAGCGCGCCGCACCAGGTCCAATGCGGTGCCTCGGCAGAAGCTCTCCTTCCTTCCGCCGTCCGCGCTCGATGGCTGACATCGTGCGTTGGGGGGCGGGTTCTGTCAAGCGGCTGTCTGTGCGAGGACCGCGAGGACGCTGTGGCAGCCCGGGGGTGCCGGCGGCCGGTCGAGCGACGTATACTCAGCGTTCGCGTGGCCATTGAGCCGCGGCGTCTTTCCGCGCGCTCTCCGAGCTGCGCCGAACCGAACCCAACACTGGAGCCCGCGTTGAGCACGGAAACGAAGGAACCCTCCAAGCCGAAGTCGACCTACGTCGAGGAGGCGATCCAGGTCGCGACCGACGGCGACTGGGAGCAGGCGATCGAGCTGAATCAGCACATCATCGAGACGTTCGGCGCCGACGAGTCGAGCCACAACCGGCTCGGCAAGGCCTACGCCGAGCTCGGCCGCCTGGACGAGGCGAAGTCCGAGTACGAAAAGGCGCTCGCGGTGAACCCGTTGGGGCCGGTGGCCCGCAAGAACATCCAGAAGCTGGAGGGTTTGATGCGGACGCCGACCAAGCTGCGCAGCAGCGGGTCGTTCCGCGTCGACCCCAACCTCTTCGTCGAGGAGATGGGCAAGACGACCGCGACCACGCTGCGCGCCGCGGCCGACGACGTGACGGCGAAGGTCGCACCGGGCGACGTCGCCGAGCTGCGCATCGAGGGCGACGGCGTAGAGGTGGACACCGTTCGCGGGGTGCGGATCGGAAGCCTGGAGCCGAAGCTCGCGCGCCGGCTCTTCAAGTTCATCCAGGGTGGCAACCGCTACCAGGCCGGAGTCACCTCCTGCGAGGGCAACGTCGTCAAGGTGATCGTGCGGGAGGTCTACCAGGACCAGAAGTTTGCCGGCAAGCCGAGCTTCCCGATCACCCGCAAGCGGGACGTCGAGTTCCGCCCCTACACGCGGGAGAGCCTCGCGTCGCGCGCACCCGCCATCTCCACGGTCGACGATGACAACGACGATGAGCTTTCCGACGCCGTCGTCAACGACAACGACGACGACGCGGCGGAGGGCATGCACGACGTCGACGAGGAGACGTCCGACGTCGACTTCTCCGAGGATGCCGACGAGGAGCCCGAGGACGACTCCTGAGCCGAGACGGCGCAGGCGGGTGAGCGAGCCGAGCGCCGGCGACGGTTGGGTGATGCCCCTTGGATGATCCGCGCCCGGCCGACCCTCTCGCCGACGAGTCGCCGCTGCCGCCGCCGCTCGACGTGCCCGACCTCCCGGATCTCCTTCCCGAGGAGGCGGAGGCGATGCGCGTCACGCAGGAATCGGTGCTCGCCGAGATGCGGACCTGGGGCTACCACCTCGTCGTGACGCCGACCCTGGAACGGCTCGACACGCTTGCCGAGGGTCTCGGTGCCGAGCAGCGGCGCCGCCTCTTCAAGCTGACCGATCGCGACGGCTCGGTGCTCGCACTCATCGGCGAGCGCACGGTGCCGGTCGCGCGCCTGGCCGGAGGCCGGCTGCGCGGAGCGCCGCTGCCGCTGCGGCTCTGCTACGCGGGGACCGTGCTGACGAACGATCCCGGCCGTTTCGCCCGTCATCGTGAGTCGCACCAGGCGGGGGCGGAGCTGCTCGGTGCGGCGGGCCCGGTCGCCGACGTCGAGGTGATCGCGATGGCGGCCCGCTGCCTGCGCGCCGCCGGCGTGCGGGGCTGGCAGATCGACGTCGGCCACGCCGAGTTCTTTCAGGGGCTGATGGAGGGGATCGCGGTCGACGAGTCGGAGGAGCGCTCGATCCGTGCCGTGCTCGCCCGGCGCGATTTCGTCGGCCTCCAGCGCATCCTCGAGCAGACGTCGCTGCGCAGCGCCGAGCACGAGCTGCTCCTCCGCTTCCCCGGCCTGCGCGGCGGGCCGGAGCTGCTCGAGGCGGCGAGCGGCCTGGTGCGCACCCGGCGCTCGGCGCGCGCGCTGGAGGAGCTCGCGACCGTCCACCACCTGCTCGTCGCGCAGGAGCTGGGTGACGTCGTGCGCATCGACCTCGGGGCGATCCGGGATTTCGACTACTACACCGGCGTCATCTTCGAGTCCTACCTGGATCACCTGGGTCGCCCACTCGTGCAGGGCGGTCGCTACGACCGCCTGCTGGGACGCTTCGGGCGCCCCGCGCCGGCGACCGGCTTCGTGATCGACCTGGACCTGGTCGGCGATGCGCTGCGCCAGCGCAGCGAGGCGCCCGATTTGACGCGGATCGACGTCGCCGTCGCCTGGACCGGCGAGGGGCTGGAGCCGGCGCTGCGGCTCGGCTCGACGCTGCGCCTGTTCGGGATGCGGACCGTCGTCGGCACCGAGCCCCAGGCGCAGACCCCGGCGCGCGCGTGGGCGCAGGTCACCGGCGCGCGGGATCTTCTCCTCGTCGGCAGCAGCGAGACGCTGCGCTGGATCGGCGCCGACGGGGAGATGCGTCGCGTCACCGACCGGCAGGTGATCGGCGAGCTGTTGCGGAGCCGAACATGATCTCGATCGCGGTGCCGACGGGGACGCTGCTGGGGGGCAGCCTCGAGCTGCTCGCCAGGGCCGACATCGTCGAGATCTCGCCCGAGGAGATCGGGCGCAAGCTGCTCGTCGAGCAGGGCGGCGTGCGCGTCGTGCTCGTGCGCCCGACCGACGTCCCGGCCTACGTCGACCACGGCGCCGTCGACCTCGGCATCGCCGGCAAGGACTCGATCTGGGAGACGGAAGGGCGGCCGTACGAGCTCGTCGATCTTCACTACGGGCCCTGCACGTTCGTGCTAGCGGTGCCGGAGGGCTCGCCGATCCGGGAGCGCGAGTCGTGGCCGCCGAGCCTGCGCGTCGCGACGAAGTATCCGCGAGCGGCGCGTCGGGCGCTCCGCCGGTTGGGCCAGCCCGCCCAGGTGCTGCACCTGCACGGGTCGGTCGAGCTGGCGCCGCTCGTCGGACTGGCCGACGGGATCGCCGACCTGACGGCGACCGGCCGCACGCTGCGCGCGAACCATCTGCGGGTGGTCGCCGAGCTTGGTCACTCGACGGCGCGGCTGATCGCGAACCAGGCGTCGCTGAAGGTGCGCTGGGATGCGATCGGAGACGTCGTCGCGCGCGTCCGCGAGGTGACGGAGCGGGGGTAGCGTCGGGTTGCGACCGGGTGTGCTCGGCGTGGCGTCGCGGCCTTACGTGTGACATCCAGCAACCGCTGGTTGGAGGACACGACCGGTCACTCGGGAGCCCCCTCGGTCCCCGGCGCAAATTCCGACTGCGCGCCGCATCCGGGGGCCGGTGCGTAGGCTCGCCTGCGTGGCCGTCGTCAGGGTTCGTCGCGTAGACGGCGAAAACGTGATCGCACTGCCGGCCGAACTGGAGGACCAGGGGTTTGCGCCCGGAGCGGAGATATTGATCGCGCCCCTTGAGGACGGCGAGGGCATTGCGCTCCTGCTTGCTGGGAATGGCGATGGAGGCGAGCGGACCTTGCTCAGGCGGTTGGTGGAGAGGGAGCGTCCCGTCCTCGATCGGCTCGAGGCATACGACCGCGACCGCGACGCGTGAAGCCCCTCGGCGCGACGTCACGTGGTGTGCCGAGAGGTCGCCGCGCCCGCTCTGGGGGCCCGCAAAGGGGGGTGTGACCGGGTCTGACAAAGGGCTGACGTCGGCCGTGCCCGAGGCGGGCTGATGGCGCGAACCTGGCTCACGATCGAGGTCCAACTGGTCGAGGGCAGGGGCGAGCGCCTCTGGCCGCGGCCGGGGCGGCTCTTCGCCGCGTCCCGCACCCATACTTTCCAACAGCTGGGGGATGCGATCGACGACGCGTTCGCACGCTGGGATAGGGCGCACTTGCAGGAGTTCATGCTGGCCGACCGGACGCGCCTCGCGTTGCCCGACACGGACTTCGATGACGAGCTCGGGCCGACGGAGGACTATCGGCAGGTCCGGCTCTCGCGCCTGCAGCCGGGCCAGCAGTTCGTCTACGTCTTCGATTTCGGCGACGACTGGGCGCACCTGTGCACGGTCGGTCCCTACCGAATCGACCCTCTCGACCGGCTCGGGATCGTGCCGGCGAGACCAATGCCGTACTTCGGCTGGGGAAACATCCCGGACCAGTACGGGCGCCGCTGGGACGCCGACGACGGTGAGTCGGCGCTGCCCCCGGATCGCGAGGGCTCTGATCTTCCGGCGCTGCGGTCAGGGTGGGGGCCGCAGGGACGCCCGGGGCGCCGATAGCATCGAGCGGCGCCAGGTTGACCGCCAGCCAAGCTCCGCGCCTCACCGAACGGTTCTCAATCCGATGGACGACATCCACCACGAGGCCGTGTTGACTGCGAATTGCGTAACCACGGCACCCTTCTATCGCGATGTCTTGGGTGTCGACGCCCCCGAGCGGTGCGGCCAGCCGTCAGTGAAGAGGCGCTAGGCCGGCCGTAATGGCGTCCCGAATGGTATTCTGATGGCATGCTCACTACCATCGACGCGGCGGGCCGTTTGGTCGTGCCGAAGGCGTTGCGCGAGCAGCTTGGGTTGGCCGCCGGCACGGAGCTCGAGCTGCAGGTGGTGGACGGGGCACTCGAAGTCAAGATCCCTTCGCGCGTGCGGGTGGAGCAGGGTCCCCACGGCGTCCGGTTCGCCGCCGACGCGGCCGATCGTCTCACCGCCGATCAGGTTCGCGATCTGATGGAGCAGGGTCGACGCTGACCGCGGACACCAGCGTCGTGGTCGCCGTCCTTGGCGCCTGGCACGAGCACCATGAAGTTGCGGCCCAGGAGCTGGACGGCGTCACGAGCCTCCCCGGGCACGCGCTGCTCGAATCCTATTCGGTCCTCACCAGACTCCCAGGGGGCCTCGCCGTGCCCGCGAGGATTGCCGCCCGGGAGCTGACCGCCCGCTTCGCCGGTGAACCGCTGCACCTGTCTCCCGGAGACCGCGCGGGACTTCTCCGACGGCTGGCGGATGCCGGGGTGCTGGGCGGAGCTTGCTACGACGGGCTGGTCGCGCTCGAGGCTGCTGCGCATGGGTACGTGCTCCTGACCCTGGATCGCCGGGCCATCCGCACGTACGAGCGACTCGGCATCCACACCCGGGTCATCGCCACCTGATCGACGGGCTGGCCGCTCGAGGCGTCCGCCGGCAGGGATCTGGGATCCTCTTCAAGAAGAGGATGAGCATCGAGCGACTGACGGTCTCCGAGTGGCGCGCGAGCGCCCACGCGCAGCGGCGCCTCGATCTGGGTGGCACGCCCGAGCAGGCGCTGGCCGTCCGTGAGATCTGCGCTCGTGTCGCGAGCGAGGGCGACGCGGCGCTGCTCGAGCTCGGGGCTCGCTTCGACGGCTGGCAGCCCGCCCCCGGCGAGTCGCTCGGTGTCCCGCAAGAGGAGGTCGCGCGCGCGATTGACCTGCTCACCGCGGAGCAGCAGTCGGCGCTACGCCTCGCCGCCGGCCGCATCCGGCGCTTCCATGAGGCCGAGCGTTTCGAACCGCTGCAGGCGGTCGGTCCGCTGGAGCTGCGCACGCGGCCGGTCGAGCGAGCCGGCGTCTACGCCCCCGGGGGCCGCGCGAGCTACCCCTCGACCGTGTTGATGACCGCGATCCCGGCGCGCGTCGCGGGGGTCGGAACGGTCGTGCTCGCGACGCCCCCCGCCCGGGACGGCACCGTCGCACCGGCCGTGCTCGCCGCCGCGCACCTGGCCGGCGTCGACACCGTCTACCGGGT
>JBAPVZ010000519.1:0-6049 GCA_049283435.1 Candidatus Dormiibacterota bacterium | reverse complement strand
GGGTATTCACCGACGAGCTCCTCGACCCGGGCCTGGATCTCGAGGTTGGCCAGGACTCGACGAACGGTTTCCCGCACTCGATCGACCCGTGGGCAGCCGGGCACCTGCAGAATCTCGATGGTGGCGTCGCGGTGCTCCGGGATCACGGTGCCGAGGGCCCGCGGCGTGCCCATCCATTCATGACCATGACTTCGTCACTTGCGTTCAGCTTCATATCCTTCCGCAGTGACGGTAGGCTCGATGGACTGCAGCAGCGGGCATTCGCGCTCGCCGCGGGGCTTGGCGCAGGTGTCGAGCAGCCGGTGAAGCGAGTTGCGCATCGCATTCAGGTCGGCAATCCGGTGGTCCAGCTCTGCGATTCGGCGATCGGCCAGCCGCACCGCCGCCTCGCAGCTGTCAGGACCGCCTCCCGCCAGCTCGAGCAGGGACTCTACTTCGTCGAGGCTGAACCCCAACTTCTGGGCGCGCTTGACGAAGCGCACGATGCGCACTGCGCCTTCGTCGTAGGTCCGGTACCCGGACTCCCGGCGCGGCGGCTCGGGGAGCAGGCCTCGCCGTTCGTAGTAGCGCAGTGTCTCCACCTTCACCCCGGAGGCCGTGGCCACCTCACCGCTCTTCATCGCGGCAGCCGGCATTTGCAGTCGGGGTCACGATCGGGGGTCGCGGCCATCATGCAACCACTCCGACACGATGTCGCGGTCGGCTGCCGAGAATCCGGCTGACAGCGAACCCGATCAGCAGAAACGCGACGTAGGCGCCGAAGAAGCCGACCGCCCTCCCGACCAACTCAACGACAGCGATCGCCATCATGGTCACCACGAACGCCACCAGGGCAAGCGTCCAGGCGACCCAGCGCCGCCGGCCCTGCAGCCACTGCTCGACGACGTCGGCACCGTTGAGGGCGCAATAGACGGTGTACCGGCGCCGAAGAAGAAGCGTGGGGATGCCCGCGATCTCACAGCCCCCGTAGCCGATGGCCGCCTGCACCAGCATCGACACCCCGAGGTACAGATCGGCGCCAACCGCGACCGGAGCGGGGACGAAGGGTGCTGCGGTCACGCCGAGTGGAATCACCATCGCCACGGCGACGAGCCAGGGATTGGCGCGGGCCAGGAGCCGGTCCCCGAGGAGCCAGATGAGGATCGTGTAGAAGGCGCCCGCGGCCAGGAAGGTCAGCGCCACCTCAGCCAGCGTCGGCACCGAGGCCCAGGCGAACACGCCGCCGGCGATGGCGGCCGCCACGAAGAACAGGCCGGCCAGAATCCGAACCAGCCGTCCGGCTGGCCCGATGTCGCGACCGATGACGCGCTGGGCGGCGGGAACAGGGACGTGTGGATCGCTCATAGATCCACGGTGCACCCTGTACCCGGGTGCGGAGTCAAGCCTTCTATTGCCGATTTTCTGGCGCTGTCCCCATCGTGAATCCACGTTCGAGTCGGCCGGGTCTTCGACCTCGCTGCCACTTGCGCCGCACAGCGCCTGACCTGGGGGCACATCCGCCGGGCGGAGGGCACCGCGCTCCGAGGCTGAAGGTCGAGAAACCTTCAGTGGCCCTCCCGCGCGTGACCGCGTCCCTTCTCCCGGCCCCAGTCGAGGGGGATCAGCGCACCGGAAGCGCTATGGCGCCGTGCCCGGCGACGTCGCCGCCAGTGCCGTCACCAAGTTGGCGACGTCGGGCGTTCCCAGCCCGGACGCCGGATCCCATCCCGGTGACGCCGGGTACCCTGACACTCCGTTCCATGAGGTGTTGCCAGACGTGATGTCGTGGAATGCGGAGGCATAGGCCGGCTGGTCCTGGTAGATCTGGTAAAGGCGTGGCGTCAGCAGGCCCAGCGCCCCATCGGCCTGGTTGGCGATGGCGTCGATGGCAGCCCACTGGGGAGCGGCCGCGCTGGTGCCGCCGATGGGCACCCAGCTCGGCGGTGCGGTCGGGTCGAAGCTCTCGTAGATGAGGATGGAGCTGATCAGCGCGGCGTTGTACGACACGTCGGGCAGGCCCCGCATCGCATTCGAGTCGGGGATGGCGCCGGCTGACTGGAAGGCCGGCTCGGCGAAGATGCTGCTGTAGCCGCCTCCACCGGAGCCGCAGCAGTCGTTCCAGACCGTCTCCGGGTTGTAGGACGTCAACGCGGTCTGAGGCACCGGGATCTCCGTCCCGCCAACCGCAACCACGTCCGGGCTGGAGGAGGGGAAGTTGACGGTCGGATAGGGGTAGAGGGTGCCCTGCTTGTCGGTATTGGCGACGCCCGTGTCACCCGTGGCGAAGAAGGCGCTGACTCCCTCCGCAGCGGCCGTTGCGTAGAACTGGTTCAGGCGCTCCACGACCGCGTTGCTGTGGAAGGCCTGTTCCGTGCTCGCCCAGCTGTTCGACCAGATCGTGCCGATGTGATTGTCGAGCGCCCAACGCTGGGCGTTTTGAAGGTTCTGCAGCCCCTGGACGCCCTGGGTCTCGGCGTTCGGGGTGGCGACGAGCGCGATGTTCGCACCCGGGGCCATGGCATGCGCCCACTCGACGTCCAGGGTCGTCTCGTAGCCCCAGGAGATCTCTGTCTGCAGGTTCTTGTCGTGAGCGATCGCCGAAGGCGACGCGTTCTGGTACGCGTAGGTGACCGTTCCCTCAGGCTCATAGATCTGGAAGGAAGGCGGCGGCGAGATGTCGTAGGAACTGTCGAACGTCGTGAGATCCTGCCTGATCGTCGGGCTCCCGAAGGAGTCGAAGATGACGATCGTCTGGCCGGAACCGATGTCACCCCGCGTGTAGGCAGGGTTGTAGTCGTACTGGTTGCGAATGTCCTGGGGGCTGTAACAGCCAATGCCGTCGATCGCAATGCACTGAGCGCTGGTCGGAGGGCCCGCGGGGCTCTGGATCTTGTGACCTACGACAATCTGCGGTCCGACGCCTGCTGCGGCAACGTTGACGACTCCCGAACCGGCGAAGCCGAGGACGGAGGCGCAGAGCGCTCCGATGATCGCCGATGTTCCCAACCGCAGCCGCGAACCAATCATGCCACCCTCCTGGACACGCCTGATTTTCCCAACCGCAACCATACACAAACCGTGCACGCATGTCCAATTGAGTCTGGCGGGGGACGAGATCTCGCTCCGGCTCATGTCCTGCGCAGCGCTGTTCGTACCGTCGACCGACGATCAGGGTCAGCGTCGGTGGCCGTCGAGAGTGGGCGCATGCAGGTGCCTCGGAGAGACCGACATGCAGGACCTTTGCCACGGCCCGGTAATGGGCGAGGATCTCGGTTCGCCACCGGCGCACGGTCTTGCCCGGGCTGCGGATCTCGGGCACCACGTCCTGGGCGCGATCGTCTCGTCGAGGAGCAAAGTGCTTCCGTCGACGCATCATGTCTCGCGCCCGGTTGGTCACCCGTTCCACATGGAAGAAATCGGCGACCCCAACGGCGTGCCCGAGGTAGAGGAGAGCCCGTTTCGGTACGAATCGGCGGTTAACCCGTACGCTGATCGATGGGTGGCCGAACGCTTGGCACGTGAGGAGAGCGCACAATGGCTCGCGCGGGCGAGCCGAGGCGGAGCGGGGCTCATCGAACGCGACCAGGAGTCGCGGGAGCTCGATCGCCTGATCGAGGGCCTCCTCGTCGGTGCCGGCGGGTTGGTGTGCCTCCGGGGTGAGGCGGGTAGCGGGAAGACCAGCCTCGTGCGTTCGGTTGCGGCCGCCGCAGCCGCCAGGGATCTAACTGTTTGGGCGGCCGAGGCGGATGAACTCGAGGGCGAGGTCCCTTTTGCAGTCCTGCACCGGGCGCTGGGCCACCACCTTGCGCGCCGGTCCCCGGTCCGAGCGGAAGGCATCGGAAATCGGCTGTTGACTTGCGTCGAGAGTGCACTGCAGCGAGGACCGCATCTGTTGGTGCTCGACGATCTCCATTGGTCGGATGAGCCCAGCTTTCGAGTGCTGCAGGAGCTGGCTGCCATGGTCCGTGAGGCGCCTCTGCTCATCGTGGTCGCGTACCGCCCCGGCGCGATAGACAGCCCGGTGATGAGATTCGAGCAGCAGATCCGGCCACACGCCGCGGTCCTCGACTTGCAGCCGCTCACCGTCGAGGGCGTGATGGATCTCGCCGAGCGGGCGCTGGGAGCCCGGCTGGGACCACCTGTGCAGTGGGTGCTGGCGAGATGTCGGGGCAACCCACTCCATGTTCTGGCATGGCTTCGAGCAAATCGGGAGCGGATCGGGCTGCTGTCCAGGGATGCCACCGCCGATGTGACTGCGGACGCGGTCCCGGGAACGTTGCAGCAGGCGGTCATGGATGCCGCCCGCGCAGACATGGCGGAGGAGACGCTCGCCATGCTCCGGCTGGCGTCCGTCGTGGGTCGCCGGTTTGGTGTCGACGACCTCGTAGGACTCACTGATGTGCCGGCCAAGCAAGTCCGACAGCTGATGCTGGTCGCGGTCGCGGCAAACGCTCTCGAGCGATCGGGAAGCGACTTCGCCTTCGTCAGTGCCGTTCTCCATGAAGCGCTGTACGGGGAGCTGCCGCGATCCCAACGCGGTGACCTACACCGGCGCTTTGCCTCCGCGCTCCAGTCCCGCGGGGCACCGGCGATCACCGTGGCGCCCCACTATGCCCGGGGTGCCCGAAAACACGATCGTGTGGCGGCGGCGGCGATGACCGAGGGCGCGCGGGAGTCCGCCGCCGAGGCGCCCCGCGTCGCCGCCTCGCTGCTGTTCAAGGCCATAGAGCTCCTGCCCGGTGACGCACCCGAGCGCCACCACCTACGACTGGAGGCGACGACCTACCAAGTCCACGGTGGCCTGGTCCGCGAGGCGGCGGCGACGGCACGGCGGGTGCTGGCCGGGCCCCACCCAGCGGAGCTCGGCAGTCGTTTCCGAATCGTGTTGATCGCCGCGCTGATCGGCCAGGCACGGATGGCCGAGGTCGAAGCGGAGGCGACGCAGGGCCTGGCAGGGAACGGGTTGGCGGAGCCTGAGCAGCGGTATTTCTTCGGGCTGCGCAGCTGGGCCCGCGTCCGGCAAGGTTTTTTGTCTGAAGCCGAGAGCGATGCCCGTCAGGCCCTGGTCGGCGGTGCGCAGCTCGTCAAGGACCCGCCGAGCGCGATCGCCGTCAATACCCTCGCCGAGCTGGCCCACCTCAGAGGCGACCCCCAGCGGGCGGTGGAGCTCACGCGAGCAGGTCTGGCTGAACGAGGGCCGCAAGGCGGCATGCGATTCCCCGAGCAGTATCCGCTGGCCATCTGGCAGGGCCTCGCGCTTCTCGATCTGGATCAGACCGAAGAGGCGATGCAGGTGCTCCGTGACGGCTTGGCAGAAGTCGACCGCACGGTCTTCGCGCTGCAGGCGCCGCTCTTCCACGGCGCGATCGCCTGGGCACATTTCCTGGGCGGCCGGTGGGATGACGCCGTGACCGAGATCTGGTCCGGACTCGACCACTCCCGCCGGACCGCTGCTGGGGTCGACCGCAACACGGAACGGCTGCTTGCGATCATCAGGCTGCTCCGAGGCGAGCGCGATGCGATGCAGCAAGCGGGTCGTCTTCTCGAGGCCCTGCACGCGGAGGATGGTCGCCTTGGGCTTTCCGACCTGCGCCTGCGCTCACTGCTCCTCGAGCTGGGTGGCGACCCGGAGCGCGCTGCGATCTCCTTGCGTCAGGCCTGGGACCTCGGTGAGCGGGCGGGCATCCGCCACCTGGTCGCCTGGATGGTGCCCGACGTTCTCCGGCTCGCGCGCCTCTCCCCGAGCTCCGAGCCGGCGCCCGCCATCGTCGGTCCGCTGGTTCCGGCCGTGCAGGATCTGTCACGTCGCTGGAACTCGACCACGGTGACGGCCGCGGCCTGCCTGGCAAGAGGAGTGCGTGACGGCAATGCGGCGTCGCTGGCGCGTGCCGTCCGTCTGTATCGCTCCTCGCCGCGACGGACCGACCGGGCCTTTGGACTCGAGGAGTGTGCGTTCGCGATGCTTGCGCTCGGCCATCCTGAACAAGCCTTGGGACCATTGAGAGAAGCCCTCGACATCTACCTCAGCGTCCGTGCCATGCCGAGCGTCGAGCGTGTCGCGTCCGAGATC
>JBAPVZ010000518.1:0-9035 GCA_049283435.1 Candidatus Dormiibacterota bacterium | reverse complement strand
GCGCTGCCCGGTCGCCGGGCTCGGCCACGGCGGCGGTGCGTCCGGCACCGCAGGCATCCGCACCGGGCGCGACACCCTGATCGTCTGGTCGGCCTCACTCGCGAACGGCCCCTGTGTACCCTGGTCAGGCGCCGAGACGCGGGGCAGGCGAGACGCCCGCCGTCGACGCCCGGCGGCGTTCCTCTCCGGCTCCGGCGCCGGCGGCTCAGGGCTACGGTCGGACACGCGGAGCAGTCTAGCGATCCCCGCCGATCAGACTCGCCAGTCCACTCAATGGCCTTCGGGGCCAGGCGAGCGCCGCCCGGGCCGATTGCGCGACGTCGGGGTCGCGGCTGAGTCCGAGATCCGCTCACCAAAGCTTCACTGGCGCGGGGCCCCCGCGGCCGGTAGCCTGTTGGCGTTTTCGGCCCGCGATCACGATGAGGAGACCAGCGCATGCCAACCGTCCTGAGCCCCTATCTCAGCTTCCGGGACAACGCCCGCGAGCCGATGGAGTTCTACCACTCGGTGTTCGGCGGTGAGCTGACCGTGTCGACGTTCGGAGACTTCCACGCGAGCCAGGATCCTGCCGAGGAGACGCTGGTCATGCATGCGCAGATCGACACTCCGGGAGGATTGACCCTGATGGCGTCGGACACGCCGCAACGGATGGAGTACCGGCCCGGCAACAACTTCTCCGTCTCGCTCTCTGGTGAGGACGAGGCTGAGCTGCGTGGGTACTACGACAAACTGTCCGAAGGCGGCACCGTGACGATGCCCCTGGCCCCGACGCCCTGGGCCAAGGCCTTCGGGATGTGTGCCGACAAGTTCGGCACCTCGTGGCTCGTCAACATCAGAGGGTCCGGCCAGGCGTAGGCCCGCCGGCCTGTCTGCCCGCGCACGGCGTCCGGCGGCCGAGTCTCTCCGGACGCCATGACCGGGGTGGGGTCAGCGCGCCCCCCAATCGAGCCAGACGATCGCGGCCGCGAGCGCGAGCCCGCCGAGAAGCAGCCCGCCCAGCACGTCCGACTGCCAGTGCACGCCCAGATAGAGCCGGTCGAACGCGATCAGCAGGACGAGGACGAGCGCTCCCGGCACGGCGAGCCGCTGCCAGCGGCCGGGCGCCGCGAGGCGGTGCACGACGAACGCGACGAGGCCGTAGGCGACGACGGCGCGGACGACATGGCCGCTCGGAAAGCTGCTCGCGGCGACGGTCGGCGCCGCGTGCTGGAGCAGCATGGTCAGGCTCGGCCCGTCCGCGTGCGCGAGCTCGATCGGCGGCGGCTGGGACACGAAGTGCTTGTAGAGCACCTCGACGAGGATCGCGATCGGAAACGCGAGCAGCGCCCAGCACTCGCGCCGCAGCCGGCGCCGCCAGAGGACGATGAGCAGCACGACCACGACGAGCCCGGTCACCTCGGTCCCGCCGAGCAGGGCGATGCCCTGGAACAGCGGATGCAGCGCCGGCACCCAGAGGTGGCTCACCATGAACGCGGTCCGCGCGTCCGCGATGTGCGCCTGCCCCGACGCGACGAGGATGCTCTCCAGGACGAGCCCGATCGCGAGCAGGACGCAGACGGCGAGCGAGCGTCGAGCGGCGCTCATGGTCGTGGGATCGGCGAGGCGGGCCTCGCGGAGTCTCGCGGGGATCTCATCGCTGGCACCATCGGCAGAAGACGGTGCTGCGCCCTGCCACCCGATCCAGGCGCAGCGGGCGCCCACAGCGCAGGCACGGCTCGCCTGCGCGGCCGTAGGCCTGCAGCCGATCCTGCTCTTCCCCGAGCTCGCCCCACACGTCGCGGTAGTCGACGACCGAGCTGCCGCGATGCTCGACGGCCTCGCAGAGGACCTCACGCAGGGCGGTCGCAAGACGGCCGACGGCCGGCTTGCTCAGGGTGTTCGAGCGGCGCTGCGGCCGGACTCGCGATCGGTAGAGCGCCTCGTCGGCGTAGATGTTGCCCACCCCCGCGACGACCTCCTGATCGAGCAGCAGCGCCTTCACCGGCGCCCGGCGCGGGTGGAGCCGCGCATAGAGCAGAGCGCCGTCGAACACCGGATCGAGCGGCTCCGGGCCGAGCCTCGGCATCGCTCGCGCGGCGCGCAGCTCCTCCTCGGTGCCGAGGAGGAGGCGCCCGAACCGCCGGGGGTCGCGGTAGCGGAGCTCGTCGTGGGGCGGATCGTCGCTCCCGATGGCATTGCCGGCCGGCGCCAGGTGGAAGACGACGTGCAGGTGGTCCGGCTCCGGCGTCCCCGCCGGCACCCGTCGCAGCTGGCCGGTCATGCCGAGGTGCACGACGAGCACGACCGGTCGGTCGGCCGCGTCCTCCAGCCGGACGCCCAGCAGCAGGTACTTGCCCCGCCGCCCGACCGACTCGATCCGCGCACCAGTGAGCGCGGCGGCGAACTGCTCTGCCTCCGGATAGCGGACCAGACTCGGGAAGCGCACCTCGACCCGATCGATCCGCTCTCCCTCGAGCAGCGGACGCAGATCGCGGGCAACCGTCTCGACCTCGGGGAGCTCAGGCAAGGGCGACCGCGGTTCGCTGCATGTCGGACCAGTTCGGCCCGACCCGTGATTCGACCTCCAGACGAGAGAGGAGCTCGTAGGCGCCGGTCATCACCCGGGGCACCATCTCACCGAACCGGTCGGCCTCGGCGGCCGGGATCTCGAACACGAGCTCGTCGTGCACTTGCAGCAGCATGCGGCCGCCGAGCCCCCCGGCTGCCATCTCCGCGTGCAGGCGCACCATCGCCACCTTGATGATGTCGGCGGCCAGCGACTGGATCGGGAAGTTGACCGCCATGCGCTCGGCCGCCTGCCGCAGCTGGTAGTTCGGCGAGCGCAGGTCGGGGATGGCCCGGCGCCGGCCGGTCGCGCTGACGACGTAGCCCGCCTCCCGCGCCTCCAGCCGCACCGTGTCCAGCCACTCCTTCAGGTGGCCGTAGGTCCGCCAGTACTCACCGAGGAACGCTCGAGCCTCGTCGCGGGGAATGCCCATCTGCAGCGAGAGCCCGTACTCGCCCTGGCCGTAGATGGAGCCGAAGTTCGCGACCTTCGCCAGGCGTCGCTGGTCGGGCGTGACCTCGCCGATCGGGACCTTGAAGATGCGGGCCGCCGTTGCCGTATGGATGTCGTCGCCACTGCCGAACGCGCTGAGCATCGTCGGGTCCTCGCTCAAGTGCGCCGCGATGCGGAGCTCGATCTGCGAGTAGTCAGCCGCATAGAGGAGATCGCCCGCGCGCTCGGCGCGGAACGCGCGCCGGATCCGCTGGCCCAGCTCGGTGCGCATCGGGATGTTCATCAGGTTCGGATTCGACGAGGAGAGCCGTCCGGTCGCGGTCGAGGCCTGGTTCCAGGACGTGTGCAGGCGGGCCGTCCGCTCGTCCACGAGCTCCGGCAGCGCATCGACGTAGGTCGACTTGAGCTTCGAGAGCGTCCGGTGCTCCAGGATCAGCGGCACGACCGCGTGCTTGTCGCGCAGTCCCTCCAGCGTGTCGGCATCGGTCGAGTACCCGGTCTTCGTGCGCTTGCCGACCGGCAGGCCCAGGTCCTCGAACAGGAGCTTCGCGAGCTGCTGCGGCGCGTTCAGGTTGAACGCCTGGCCGGCGACCTCGTGGACCTCCGCCTCCAGGGCGTTCAGCTGCTGCGCCAGCTCCTCCTGCATCTCGCGCAGGTAGGGCACGTCGATCGCGACGCCGTCCCGCTCCATGTCGGCGAGCACGCGCGCGAGCGGCAGCTCGACCTCGTAGAAGAGATGGTCGACGGCCAGGTTGCGCATCTCCGCCTGGAGCCGCGGCTCCAAACCGAGGATGGCGGCCGCCCGGGCACCGGCGAAGTCCGCACACTCGGCGTCGTCCGCGTCGACGACCGCCCGCGCCTTGCGCCCGGTGCCGAACACCTCGCTCGAGCTGGCGAGCGACAGGCCGAGGAACTCGTTCGCCAGGTCCTCCAGGCGAGGATCCCGAGCCCCGGCGCCGAGCAGGTAGGCGGCGAGACCGGTCGAGAAGCGCCAGCCCAGGTCGGCCGGGCCGCCGACCGCCTCGAGCGCGAGCTGGAGCTCCTTGGGGTCGTGCGTCGCGAGCGCTCGACCGGGCAGATGCGGGAGCACCTCGCCCAGCAGCCCATGCGGCACATACCAGGCGTCCGCCGGCGTCTCGCCGTCCACCTCGGGACCTGGCAGTGCGATCCCGAGCCCGGCGAGCGCACCCTCGCGGGGACCCCCGTCCCAGAGCCCGAACAGGGAGACGGCAGGCACCTCGGTGAGCGCGGCGACGAGCGCAGCCAGGTCCTGAGCGCCGGCCAGCCGGACGTCGTGCACCGGAGCCGCCGCCTCGAAGGAGAGCGTCGGCTGCAGCGGCGCGACGTCGGGCGGCGGGATGCGCGCGAGCAGCTGCCGGAACTCCAGCTCGTCGAACACCTGGCGCGCGACCTCGGGGTCGTAGCGCAGCCACCGGGAGGCTTCCAGGTCGAGCGTGAGCGGCGCGTCGCGCCGGATCGTCACCAGCTGCTTGCCGAGCCGGACCTCGGTCGCGTGTTCGGTGAGGGATCGCTTGACGCGCCCTTCTTTCAACTCGTCGAGATGGTCGAGCAGGTTCTCGACGCTGCCGTATTGCGTGAGGAGCTGCGTCGCCGTCTTGTCCCCCACCCCGGGAACCCCGGGGATGTTGTCGGACGCGTCGCCGCGCAACGCCTTGAAGTCGATCATCTGGATCGGGTTCAGGCTGTAGCGCTGTCGCACCTGCTCGGGCCCGTAGACCATCGTCTCCGTGATCCCGCGCCGCGGCACCAGGGCCTCCACCCGCTCGTCGACCAGCTGGAGGCAGTCGAGATCGCCGCTCACGATCGTCACCTGGAGCCCCTGCTCGGCGCCCTGGCGGGCCAGCGTGCCGATCAGGTCGTCGGCCTCGAACCCCTCGAGCTGCTCGATCGGGATGGAGAGCGACTCGAGAAGCCGGCGGCAGAGGTCGAACTGCGGCACCAGATCGTCCGGCGTCGGTCGGCGACCCTGCTTGTACGCGGGATACGCCTCGGTGCGGAACACCGGCCGGCCGAGATCGAAGGTCGCGATCGCATGCTCGGGCCGCGATCCGAACACGAGGGCCAGCATCGAGGTGAAGCCGTACGCGGCGTTGGTGACGAGGCCCTGCGAGGTGCTCATCGGCGGCAGCGCGAAGAAGGCGCGATAGATCAGGCTGTGCGCATCGATGAGCACCAGACGCCCCCGGCGCGAGGCTTTCGGCATCCCCACATTGTCGGTGCTCTGGGGCGCTCACTGCCAGCGCGGTAGCATGAGCAGGGAGACCCGACGGGTCACTGAGGAGGCAAGAAAACGGACGAGCTCATCGAGGTGGCGGTCGACAGCATCCGGGTCCACATGCCGACCGGGCAGCATGTCGTCTTCCTGAAGGAAAAGGCGTCCGAGCGGTATCTGCCGATCTGGATCGGAGCGTTCGAAGCGAACGCGATCGCAGCCAAGATCACGAACGTGAAGGCCGAACGGCCGATGACGCACGACCTCTTTGCGAACAGCTTCGGCGAGCTCGGGGTCGTCGTGCGCCGCATCGTCGTGACGTCGCTCTCGGACGACATCTTCTTCGCGCGGCTCTACCTCACCTCGGACGGTCGCGAGGTCGACGTCGATTCCCGGCCGAGCGACGCGATCGCCCTCGCGGTGCGCTTCGAATGCCCGCTGTTCGTCGCCGCCGACGTGCTCGAACGCGCGGGCATCGTGCCGTCGAAGGACGACGAGACCGAGGGCGGGGAGGAGACCGGCGGCGAGGCGCTCGACGAGGACCGGCTCGCGGTGTTCCGCAAGATGATCAACAACCTCGATCTGCCGGACCTGCCCGACGAGCCTGGCTCCGGGGGTTCGTCGAACGCCTGATCCGCGACCGGCGGCATCCGCCGGCCTGCGCGTGCGCCGGGTGAGCTATGGTTCCTGCGCAGATGCCGTGCATGCCGCAGATGCCGTACTTGCCGCGAGTCCCACACCTCTCTAGATCGCTGAGGTCTGGCTGATGGCGCGCGTCGCGCTCGTCACCGACTCCACGTCCGACATGCCGAGGCCGACCGCAGCCGAGGTCGGCGTCACGGTCGTGCCGCTCACGCTGACGCTCGACGGCACGAGCTATCGCGACGGCATCGACATCACGACCGACGAGTTCTACCGCAGGCTGACCGCGTCGTCCGGCATCGCCACCACGTCCCAGCCCTCGCCCGGCGCCTTCGCGGAGATCTACGAGGAGCTGCTTCGGACGCATGACGAGATCCTCTCCCTGCACATCTCCTCGACGCTGAGCGGGACCGTCAGCTCGGCGCAGCAGGCGGCGGACCTGGTCGCGAAGGATCGGATCACGGTCGTCGACACCCACCTCGTCTCGATGGCGCTCGGCCTCGGCGTGTACGCCGGGCTGCGCATCCTGCAGGACGGCGCGACCGCCCAGGATGCGGCGAGCCGTCTCCAGGGTGTGCTCGGCAGCGTGCGCGTCTACTGCATGGTCGACACCCTGGAGTACCTGCGGCGAGGTGGACGCATCGGGCGTGCGGGCGCCCTCGTCGGTTCCGTGCTGCAGGTCAAACCGGTGCTGACGCTCCAGGACGGGACGGTCTCGCCGCTGGAGCGGGTGCGCACGCGGGAGCGGGCGCTGCGGCGCGTCATCGAGCTGGCCGAGCAGACGAGCCCACGGCTCTGCGCGATCGTCGGCCAGGCCCTCGCGCAGGAATCGGCGGAGCGCATCTCGAATGCGATCGCCGAGCGCTGCGAATCGCTGCTGCAGCTGCCGCTCGGGCCGATCGTCGGCACGCATGCGGGGCCGGGGACCGTCGGCCTCGCCTGCTACCCGGCCGAGCTCCTGCCGCTCGGGCTCGGGGTCCAGGTCGGCGCCGGCCGGTCCTGAGCTCGCTCAGGGGCGGCGCCAGCCGACTCGCGACCTCGTCGCCTCCTTTCTGACGCGGCCCTCGCGGCTCAGCGACTGGAGATGCGCGAGTCCTTCCTGCAGGGCCAAGCGCTGGTCATGGATGTGCGGCCGTTCGCCCCAGATCGCGATCGCGACCTCCCAGGCGGAGATCGGCTCGGCACCGACGAGCCGCTCGATCTGCAGCTTGCGGCGCCGGTGATGGGCGACGATCTCCCCGGCGCGGCCGCCGGTGCCGGCCATCGGCCGGCCGTGGGCGGGGAGCACGAGCGCCGGCTCCAGAGCGACGAGCCGGGCGAGCCCGTCCAGGTAGTCGTCGAGCGGGTCCGGTGTGCTCTGCGGGTGGAGGCCGATGTTCGGGCTCGCGTCGGGAAGCAGCTGGTCGCCCGCGATGAGCAGTCGATCGCTGGGATCGAACAGGCAGAGGTGGCCCGGCGAGTGCCCCGGCGTCCACTCGACCCGGAGCCGGCGGCGGCCGAGCGTGATCGTCTCATTGCCCTCGAGCTGGAGGGCCGGCGTGCCGGGATCGACATGCTCGCGCAGCCAGCGCGACGCGTTCTTCATCTCCGCGGCGACCCCCTCGGGAACGCCGTGCAGCGCGAGGTACCGGCCGACGTCCTCGATCAGCTCCTCGATCTCGACGTAGCGAGGGCTGACGAGCGGGACCTCCAGGCGGTGGAGGAACAGCTCGGCTCCATGCTCGTGCACGAGCTCACCGGCGGCGCCGAAGTGATCGGGATGGATATGACTCACGACCAGCGTTCCGAGACGTCCGCCGAGATCGCGGACCGCCTGCACGATGAGCGCGACGGACGCGGCATCGTTCAGCCCGCAGTCGACGAGATCGACACGGGCGCCGTCGGGAAGCAGGAAGCAATTGACCCAACCGTCCTCCCACGGGATCGGCAGGCGCAACTCGAACACGCCGTCCGCGACCTCGGTCAATGGCATCTCAGACGATCCTCCGTTTCGGCGAGCGCAGCGCGAGACCGCTCGATGCCGTGACACCTCTCCTGGCGGGGAAATTCCCGGCGGCACGACCGGCGCCGCCAGGCTACCAGGTGGGACACGGTTCGAATTCTGCGGCCGAGGCGGCCCGCGCAGCGGTCGCTTACCATGGTCAGCGCGCACCATGCGCACCCGCCCTGCATGGAGGTACCGATGAGCGTCACCGCAGACCAGCTCTTCCTGGAGGAGCTTCCGAAACTCTTCCAACCCGAGAAGGCAGGCAGCACCAAGGCAACGATCCAGTTCGACCTCTCGGGAGAGCAGTCGGGCCAGTATCACGTCGCGATCGACGGCGGCGAGCTCAGCTCCGGCGCCGGGGCGGCCGAAGGGCCTGACCTGACGCTGATCGCAGCCGGCGAGGACCTGGTGAAGATCTTCACCGGCGGCCTCGACCCGACGGCCGCGTTCATGAGCGGGAAACTGAAGATCAAGGGCAACATGGGGCTGGCGCTGAAGCTGCAGTCCCTCTTCAAGCGCCCCTGATCTGCCTCGCCCGCCGGCCGCGGCGCGACGGTCGGCGGGCACGACTCCTCGTCCCGTGACGTCGGACGCCGTCGGGGATCCACTTGGCGCTGTGGCCGTGTGCCTGCCCAGGCACGGGCCCGCTTTCTCGATCTCGCCACGCCCCGGCGAGCCGGTCCTCGCGAGTCGCGCAGCACCCGGCAGATCTTTCTCGACGTCGAGTGGAAACAAACGGACGCCGTTTCCGGTTGATTCCACCGCGGGCCGCGTGGCACCGGGGATGGGTGCGGCGGCGATAGAGAGGAGATGAGGTCGGATGATCGACAACGAGATCGAGCGACTTCGCGAGCTGGAGCAGAACCGGGAACGCCTGAGCACGCTGTTCAAGGCCTTCAAGGCGGACGCGGGGCTCGAACGGCCGCTGGCGGAGAGCAACGGTGACGTCATCACGCACGACTACGACGACACGGACTTCGCCGCGCTCCTGAGCGACCGGGACATGAGCGATCGTCTGCTGCATGTGCTGGACACCAACCGCGACCAGTTCGAGCACGCGCTGGAGCGCCTCGCCCAGGGGCTGTACGGCGTGTGCGAGGACTGCGGGACGACGATCCCGACGGAGCGGCTCCACTTCAAGCCGGAAGCGACTCGCTGCGTCGCCTGTCAAAGCC
>JBAPVZ010000517.1:0-2744 GCA_049283435.1 Candidatus Dormiibacterota bacterium | reverse complement strand
GAACGGGGCCGACTCGCCTCGCCGTGCCCCGTCGCGGTGCGAGTCGAGGACGGCGCCGTCTCCGCCGGGGCGAGGGCCCCGGGGAGGCTGCGGGCGGCGTTCAGACCTTGACCGCGACGATCTCCAGCCAGTTGTGCGGGAGGTAGGTCATGTGCAAATCGAGGAACGTCTGCTGCACGGTCGCTCGCAGCGCGCGCGAGGCCTCCCTCGCGTCCTCCTCGGTCGCGCGCAGCGCGCCCATGGCGAAATCCCGGTAGCTGCTGATCGCGCAGACGGCGGCCTGGCTGAGCAGCACGCGGCGCTCACGCATCTCGAGGACCCGGAAGCCGGCGCGAACGACCAGATCCCGATATCCTGCTGCCGACAGCCACTGCCTGGCCTGAGCTTTGTCGGCCTTCACCCGCCGCGGCAAGGTTCGGCTCGACTCGGCGACGGCTCGGCGGATCCAGCGACCGTAGAACGGCTGGCTCTCGGCGGGATACGCGCCGTCGTAGAAAGCGCTGTTCATGCCCAGCACGCCGCCTGGATGCAGGACGCGCCTGGTCTCGGCCAGCGCATCGACCTTGGCCCGACTGTCGAGCAGGTGGACGCAGTTGGCGAAGAGCGCCACGTCGAACGCCTGGGTGAAGGGCAGACGATCGGCGGACGTGCACACGTACCCCTTGACCGCGTTCGGAGGGATCTCGTCGCGAGTCTGGAGCAGCGCGGGCAGGTCGAGGTCGAAGAGGACCGACCGGATCTCGCCTCCGCGCGTGCGAGCCCGCGACCAGGCGAGGCGCGTCATCAGCCCCGTCCCGGCTGCGATATCCAGCACACCGTGTGTCCTGCCCGCAGGCAGGTGTTCGAAGATCCGCTCCACGAGCCCTTCGTTGACCTGGACATAGGCCGGTTCATTCGTGAACGACTCGAAGCTTTGGGATCGATCCGTCACATGCGATGCCAAGAGTCTTGCCTCCAGAGGCTGCGGACGCTAGGAGGGGGCGCCGACGGTTTTGCAGGCCGGGGCGAGCGTGGCGCAGACGAATCCCAGCACCGCGATCGCGATCACGGCGATCCGCATCGGCCTCGTCCACCCCGCCGGCGTACGCGCCGACCTCGATCGGGACGGCGCGGGTCGCCCAGGCCCACTATCCCAGGGTCGCCCTCCCGACGGGGACTGCAGAGGCATCGTGGCGACCCTATCGGATCGCTCGGGTTGGCGGCAAGCCCATGCGGCAGGAGACGGTTTGGCGCTACCGCATGCTCGCGTCTGCGATCAGGCTCACCTGGGCGAGGTCGGCGCTGCAGGGGAACAGGATCAATTCGTCACACCCGGCCGCCTCGAACGCGCCGACGGCACCTCCGACGGCGTCGGCTGACGTGAGCGCGCCGGACACGATCTGCTGCGCGATCTCGCCCAAGAACCCGTAGTAGTCGGTGAGATACGCGCGGGCATGCGTCGCGCCGTCCTGCCCGAGCGAGACGTACGCGAGTGCCGCCAAACGTGGCTCACCGTCTCTGCCCGCTCGGCGCCAGGCCTCGCGTGCCTGCTCGGCGCCGGCGGCGAACAGTTGGGGGCCGCCGCCGCCGCTCACCCAGCCGGCACCGTACTCGGTCATCCGGCGCCGCGCCGCCTCACTGTTCCCACCGAGCATCAGCGGGGGTCCCCCACGCCGGCCTGGGGCCGGACCGATCGGCCCCGCCAAGCCTCGTGGCTGCTGCGCCCAGACGTCCCGCATTTCGGCGAGCTGCCGGTCGAAGAGCCGTCCTCGCTCGTGGAACGGCGTCGCGGTCGCCTCGTAGTCGTCGGGCCGTCCTCCGACCGCGATGCCGACGGTGAGCCGCCCGTTCGCGAGGCTGTCGACCGTGGCCAGCTCCTTTGCGAGCAGGGCTCCGTTGCCGCGGAAGGGCGCGATCAGGATCGCGGTGGTCAGGCGGATGCGCTCGGTGACGGCTGCCGCGGCGGCGAGCGTCGGCACTGTCTCGTGGTTGCCGTAGACGACGCGGTCGAGCGTCCCGAGCGTCGAGAAGCCCGCCTCCTCCGCCGCGACCGCCCACTCCATGATTCGCTGGCCGGGGACATCCGGAATCGTCGACGGTAGCCCGATGCCAATGTCCATCGCTCCACGATAGAGGCGACCGGAAAGGGGGCGTGGCGGGGGCGGAATCCTGCCGGCGGCCTGCGGCGGGCCCATCTCCGTGCCGGTTGGAGCTGGGCTGCGGGGCTCGGACGTCGCTGCCGAGCAGACCCGCTCGTCAGCTGCCGACGCGCTGCTCTGCCCGACCTCTGGAGCCGTCGAGGATGCCGTAGTACCGCGCCATCAAGAGGACCTGCTCGGGGCGCTCGGCTGCGACAAGCGTCTCGCCACCCCGATTCGTGCCCCGCGGCGTGACCAGGAACGTGTCGTCCTGCCTGGTGATCTCCGCGCTGGCGATCGGCAGGCGCCGCTCGCCCCTCCTGGTCTGCACGATGAGCGCGTCACCTTCGACGTAGAGCGCACCGTGGGCGTAACGGGTCACCAGGAGGCGCGAGCCTCGCGCGGGCACACGCGCTCTCGGCGTGCTCGCCGGCACCCATTCCCGACCGGTCCACCACCACTTGCCGGCGGGGGGCGCGTCCGGCGGCGCGCACGGTTCGGCCATGTCGACATCGTGTCCCACGTCGAGATCGCCGGCAAGTGACAAAGAGCGGATGGGTGACTGGGCAAAATGCCCCACGCTGGGGTCAGAGGTTCGTCCTCCTCTGGCGACCGTGACGGTGAGAC
>JBAPVZ010000516.1:0-2439 GCA_049283435.1 Candidatus Dormiibacterota bacterium | reverse complement strand
CGCCGAACCCGTTGCTCACGCTGGAGACGCTGACGACGACGGCGATCCCCTTCCTGCGCATCACGGCGGGCGGGTACTACCGCGCGCGCGACGGCAACCGGCCCGGCGCCGAGTGGTAGCTCGCATCCGCACCGCGGGCGGCGTCCCGGGTCCGCCGACCGGCTGACCTGCCTAGACTGATTTTCGCGATGTCGCACCAGGTGCAGACGCAGGTCGTCACGATCGCGGTCATCGTCGTCGTGGTGGCGTTCGTCATGGTGCGCCGGATGCGGGCGCAGGTCGTGCGACCGAATGCGATCTTGATCCGGTCCTTCATCCTGATGGCGCTCCTCGTCGCCTCGCTCGCGTCGACCGGTCGATCGTTCCTGACCGACACCCTGGCGCTCGCCGTGGCGCCGGTCGCGCTCGTCGTCGGCGGCCTGCTCGGGTGGGTCATCGTGCGCGCGATGACGTTCTGGACCGACCAGCAGACCGGTCAGCTGTGGATGAAGGGCGGGATCCTCTTCATCATCGTGTACCTGGCCGCGTTCGGGCTGCGGATGGCCGCGGGCTTCCTGAACGGCACCTACAGCGGCGGCGTCGTCAGCGTCCACGCCACCTGGGTCACCGCCCTGAGCACCGACCTCGTGTTCCTTTCCCTTGGCCTCTGGGCGGTTCGGGGCGGCCTGATCTACTGGCGCTACCGGCAGCACACCACACAGGGTGGCGTCGCCGCCGGCGGTCCGACCCGGTTCTGAGCCGGCTGCCCGCCGCCGCTCAGGCGAGGGCGGGCGCGACCCCCTTCGCGAGCAGCTCCAGCCCGTCGCTGTCCAGGTGCAGGAAGTGCTGGAAGAGGAAGCGCTCGACGCCGGCCTCTCGGTAGGGCCGCAGCCGCTCGACGATCTCGTCCGGCGTGCCGATCGCCGGCCAGTGCCCCCGCGCGGCGGCCACGATCTCGTCCGGCGTCTCGCCTTCGAGCCAGAAGAGCACCTTCTTCAGCTCGACCGCACGCTCGCGGAGCTCGGCCTCGTTGCGTCCGATCAGGAACGAGGTCATGAACGAGCGCCGGATCTCCTTCGGATCACGTCCGACCGCGCCGCAGGCACGGTCGAGCGCGGCGCACTTCTCGCGGTAGTCGGCCGGGTCCGGGGTCATGCCGTTCCACTCGCGCGCGTACCTGGCGGCCAGCGGCAGTGACCGCTTGACGCCGCTGCCGCCGAGCAGCAGCGGCAGCTCGCGAGCTTGGGGCAGCGTCCCGTTCAGCCGCTTGATCAGCTCCAGGGCATGCTCGAAGCGGTCGAAGCGGAACTTCCAGTCGCCGAACGGCACGTCGAAGTGCTCGTGCTCGGCGGCGTTCCAGCCGGCCCCGAGCCCGAGGAGGACGCGACCGCCGGAGAGCTGGTCCACGGCGACCGCTTCGCGCAGCAGCACGCCCGGTTGGTAGAAGGTCAGCGGGCTGACCATGGGACCGAGCTCGATGCGCTCGGTCAGCTCGGCGGCGATCGTGAGCGCGGTCCAGGCGGGGACCGCGGTGCGACCTTCGATGCCCATCACCGACTCCAGATGGTCGCTGACCCGCAGGCTGACGAACCCGAATCGCTCCGCGTCCGCGACGACGCGCCGCCACCGCTCCCAGGTCAGGTCCTCCTGGGCTTCGACCATCACACCGAGCTCCGCCATGCGCGATCCTCCTCGATCCTGCTCCATCCTGGTCGCAACGCCGCGTCCTGCATCCTTCGTCTCGACCCCCGATCGGCGGGTGCCTTGCCTCCCCCACGCTACTGGATGGCGCGCGCCGGGCGGCCGATCCCGCCGTCGACAGGCAGACCCCCGCGAAGCGAGCTGGCGGAGTTCCGTGAGGTGGTGAGCGATCGCGCTCAACGGAGCGAGGCGCGCAGCTCCGCCGCCGGCCGCCAGTTGAGGATCCGCTGCTCGGGCACGCCGGCCAGCTCGGGGCACCAGAGTCCGAGCTCGACGTATCCGTAGTCGCGAGGCGCATGGGCGTCGCTGTCCATCGCGAACGTGCAGCCGAGCGCGAGCGCCTGCGCCGCCAGTTCGGGGCCGAGGTCGATGCGATTGGGATCGCAATCGAGCTCGACCGCGACACCCCGCTCGGCGGCGCGTCGAAAGACCGCTTCGGTGTCGAAGTCCGCGCCCTTGCGCTGCCCCGGGCGGCGGCCGGTCGGATGGCCGAGGATCGTCACCGCGGGGTGCTCGACCGCCCGCAGCATGCGCTCGGTCATCGCTGTCCGCTCCATCCGCAAGCCGAGATGGGGGGAGGCGATTACGAGGTCGAGCTGCGCGAGCGCATCGTCGGGGAGATCGAGCGAGCCGTCCTCGTTGATATCGACCTCGATGCCCTGCAGGATCGTCATCTCCGGAATCGCCTGCCGGACCACGGCCAGCTCCTGCCGCTGCTTCTCCAGGCGGTCGGCGTCGAGGCCGTGCACGATCGTCATG
>JBAPVZ010000515.1:0-1598 GCA_049283435.1 Candidatus Dormiibacterota bacterium | reverse complement strand
ACCTCGACCTCGCCGCCGAGTCGCGACGCCATGTCGATGAGGACGGACGACTCGGCCTGGAAGCTCGCGACGATCGCGAGGCGGCGGAAGCGGGCATGCGCCCACCGCAGGACGTCCTCCGGCGCGGCCCCCTCGAGATCCCGAGCGGCCTGCTAGATCGCCTCGGTCACCCCACGTTCCCGGGCAGCGCGGGCATGCGACAACCGGGCTGCTTCCTCTCCATCGCAGACGAGTGTACGGGCGGACAGAAGACATCTGCGGCAGTGATCATGTTATGTGTGGGAAGATCCGCCGCCCGGCACCAACTCGCTCGCCGTAGCATCCGCGACGATGGCACGGCGAATCGGCGCCACGTTCTCGGCTCGTCACGCGCGCGAGCTGGGCCTGGAGGCGGATCGCGCATTCGACGAGGTGCTCGCGCTCGGTTTGAACCCGCTGCGTCTCTGCCTCTACTGGGACGAGCCCGATGGCGGGCTCGAGGACCTCGCGTGGCAGCTGGAGGCGGCCGAGCGGGCCGGACGGGAGGTGCTGCTGACGGTCGGGATGAAGGCGCCCCGGTGGCCCGAGTTCTACCTTCCCGGACGGCTCGGCGTCGACCGACCGCCGGGCATCGACATCGGGGCCGTCCCCGCCGTGCACGACGCCGTGCTCGTCCAGCTCGGCATCGCCGTCGAGCGGGTGCGCGGCTGCGCCGCCATCCGCTGGTGGCAGGTGGAGAACGAGCCGCTGAATCGATCGGGGCCGCACCGCTGGTGGATCGGACCCCAGGTGCTCCAGCAGGAGGTGGATCGGGTGCGGGAGCTCGATCCGCGGCCGATCGTGCTGACCGCGTTCGGGCACTTCGATCGGGGGCTCGACATCGCCTCCGGGCACTCCTCGCTGCACAACCTCGCGGCGATCCGGGGCGAGGGCTCGGGCGTCGAGCGGGAGGTCGTGCCGCTCCTGCGCACGGGCGACGTGCTCGGCATCGACCTCTACCGAGCGATCGGCGGCCACCTGGCAGGGCGATCCATCGTCCACCACGCGAAGGACACGACTGGCTACGCGCAGCGGGAGCGCGAGCGGGCGACCGCGCTCGGCCTCGAGTGCTGGGTGACCGAGCTGCAGGCCGAGCCCTGGGAAGCGGACTCGTCGACGCTGTGGGATCCGGTGTCCGTCGGTCCCGCCGACACCATGCCGGCGCTGCAGGCGACCCTGGGTGTCGGGATCGACGTGGTTCTTCTCTGGGGCGTCGAGTACTGGCTCGGGCAGGCGGCACGGGGCGATCGGACCTGGTTGGAGGCGGGGCGGGCGCTGCTCGACCTGGTCTGAGCCCGCGCGTCCGGGCGCCGGCGCCGGGCAGCGGCTCCAATTCCCGCGCAGCCGGGGTCCCGCAGAGCAGGTGCTGCGATGACTCGAATGCCCATTGCCGTAGCTGACGTAACAGATGCGTGCCGGTCTCTCAATGCTTCCACACAATCGCGGCGACCCAGCTGCGCCTCGACGCCTCGCCCTCGCACTCGTTCGTCAATTTCCCCCCCGCGCTGGCGGGCGGATTCCGGGGGCGGGTCGCACCGCAATGTCTCTGGCGGCGCGGCGGCGCTACGTCACGGCAGCTC